>CAYQPZ010000046.1:0-8289 GCA_964419505.1 uncultured Candidatus Nitrosopelagicus sp.
CCGCTCTATCCAGGCTGAGCTACGGGTCCAAAAAAATAAGCATTTAACTGGTCTAAATATCTGTCTTATCGATGAAAATCTCAAAAAAAGTTGCAGGTGTTGAATATGCAATTCGTGATATTATCTCAGCTGCAAGAGAAATTGAACAGCAAGGAAAAAAAGTTGATTATCTTAACATAGGAGATCCTGTCCAATTTGGTTTTCAACCACCAGATAATGTTAAACAGGCACTAATTGATTCTATAAAAAACGGTAAAAATTTTTACACACAGTCTGAAGGTCTTCCAGAACTGTTAGACGAAATCGCAAAAAAAGAAAACGCCAAAGGATTATCCATAAATTCAGAAAATATTATAGTCACAAACGGTGTATCTGAAGGATTAGATATGGTAATATCTTCAATCGTGGAAGATGGCGATGAGGTATTACTACCAGGTCCATACTATCCTCCATATGCATCATATGTCAGACTACACGGTGGAAAGCCCATAGAATTTGCAGTTAATTTACAAAATTCTCAACCAGATGTGGATGACATAAAATCAAAGATTACTACAAGAACTGTTGCAATTTGTCTGATTAGTCCTAACAACCCAACTGGTTTAATATTTAATGAAAATTCCCTTAAACAAATTGTAGATATTGCCAATGAGTATAATTTGTATATTATTTGTGATGAGATTTACGACAAGATTATTTTTGATCAAAAATTTACAGGAATCGGTAAAGTTGCTGGAGATTCACCAGTCATAATTCTAAACGGTTTTTCAAAAGTTCATCTCATGTCAGGATGGCGTATTGGTTATATTGCATTTAATGATTCACCACAACTTGATGCAATAAGAGATAATTTACCTAAACTTGCACGAGTTCGGATTGCGACTAACCTTCCAGTACAATATGCTGCATTAGAATCATTACGTGGACCACAAAATTATATTTCAGAATTTGTTTCTGAATTAAAAAAACATAGAGATTATGTTGTTAAACGCCTTAATTCAATGAATAATATTTCATGTTCAAATCCACAGGGAGCATTTTATGCATTTCCAAAAATAGAGAACAATTCATATGATTCCGACAGAGATTTTGTCTTAGAATTATTAAAGCGAAAAGGCGTGTTAACTGTTCACGGTTCAGGGTTTGGTACTCAATATGGAAGTGGTCACTTTAGGATTGTCTATCTTCCAAATATGGAAATACTAGAATCTGCAATGAACAAAATTGAGGATTTTGTTCGTTAATACTTCCAGACTGTATACTTCTTAGGCACAATCTCAATTATACAGTTTGTATCATCCAGTAATTCTTTTGCCGATTTATTATTGAGAGTTTTGAAATAGCGTAGGAGAATTTTCTTTTCTAATCGTGAAACCGTTTGATCACATTCAATCAGTTTTGCATTACCCTGTCCCATCACACCAAATATGTCAGGTGCATTTATTCCAACATCAACGCAAAAGCTTACTTTTTTGTGGGTTTTGATGTTTTTTGCCTTTTCAGTATTTGTATTAGTTCCAACGTAGATTTTTTTTGCACTATACATGTACCAGACAGGAACAATATGAGGTGTACCTGTTTTATCAATGGTTGCTAGCCGCAAGATTTTTTCCTCCTTTAGAAATTTAATTAACTTTGACATTTGGCTTCCTGTATCCTAACCCAATCATTATACAGCCAAAGATAATCATTCCTACAGAAATTTTTTCATTTGTAATTTCTGGTCCAACCAAAAAATCATAGAAAAACCCAGGACTCCAGAGAATCATATTTCTTACGATAATAATTCCAGCCATGACAATAAACAACACTCCCATAGCTGTGAACCAATTTCTTCCACGACGTGAATATTCGTGACTCATAACAACACTATTTTTTTCTATTAAACTATTTTAATACCAGGATTTTTCATTTTGTTTCGAATCATCGCATTAAGTAACAATGGAGTACACATCTCAACAAGATATGCGAGTACACCAGGTCCAAGATAAATTGGGCGCAATCCCTCTATTTCATTTATCAAACCATTAACTACTTCAACAGACTCGTTGCTGTCTCCTGCTACAAAGATATCATAATCCAATGCTAGAGTTGGGTTGGTAAGCTTCTTTTCAGAAATTACATGAAATGCAGAAACTAATTTTGTTTTATCTTTCATGTGTTTTTCAACAGTTTGATGTGAAAATGGTTTGTTTTCTTTAATTGCAACACACTCAAAACCTGTATCAGTTTTTGTCATTGGCACTATTGGTGAAACTACCACACACTCATCCTTAATTTCTGGCAGAATCTGTGAACATGTTGAATCTATGTTATCATATGGAATGGATAAAATTAGAACTTCAGATTCCTTTGCAACTGATATGTTATCTTTGCCTGTAATTGTTCCATTGATTTGTCCGTATGCTTCTATAGCCTGTGTTGTATATTCTGCTGCTGTAGATATTGCACGTTCTGCATCACGCGAGCCAATAATAACATCATTATTTTTACACCATCTAAAGGCAAATCCTTTTCCCATTCCACCCGTTCCACCAATAATTCCAATTTTCATGAATTCGCTCTAACAATGTTATTATTATCTCTATAGAAAAATGTGAATGATCTAAGAAAAATGATTATATTTTTGCGTCACGGACAAGCTGAAAACAACACCAAAAAAATTCTAGCTGGACGTTCACCAGGTGTAAATCTTACAGAAACAGGAATTCAACAAGCAGAGTATGCTGGAAGAATGTTAAAGTCATTGAACGTTTCTGCAATTTATTCTAGTCCTATTGATAGGGCAATACAAACTGCTAACATTGTAGGTAATCACTGTGATCTGGAACATGTATCTGACGATAGATTGATTGAATTGGATATGGGAAAATTTACAAAAATGCCATATGATCAAATTTTTGCTAAACATGGAAATGTTTTTCTAAAATTCTATGAGGGAAATAAAGAAGTAAGTGAAAATGGCGTTGAGACATTTGTTCAAGTCCAAAAACGCATCTTTGAAATGGTGGATTTTGTAATAAATAAACACAAAAATGAAAATGTTGTTTTGGTCACCCACATGGATCCTATCAAGGCAATGATCGGAAAAACATTAAGTCTCAAACCTGAAATATTATTTGAGCTAATAATAGCAAATGCCTCATTGAACATATTCAAGAATGACGGTCAAAAATTTTATCTTACAGCCATTAATGCAATGCCTTCTGAGAGATTCCAAGAAACATTTTAAGACGAGAATTCTGGAAACCCTTAAATAGATTTTTCAGCCCACGCCAAGTTAACCGATAATGATGAAAGTGATATTTGGCTTAGGATTAGTTTTAGGTTTATTGGTAATTTTACCATCAATAGAATATGTATTGGCAGCAGGTGATGAGCCTGGTGAATATCTAGATAGGCGTGTTGAGATTTGGGGTCTATTTTATAGATTAATGATTGTTGCATTTACTGTAGGTACTGTTGTTTCCGGAATGATAGTTTGGCTGGTACTAAGATTCAGAGAATCAAATCCAAAAGCAAAGCCTACAGAATACGAGGCAGATGGTAAGTGGTAATATGAGCGGGCATCATTCTACATGGCCTGAGTGGGTTTACGTTGGAGTTGTTATTGCATTATTGTGTTATGTTGGTGCTGAAGCATGGAACATTGAAAGAATCGTTGAACATGTACCGGCAGATGCAGAAATAATCAAGGTTGTCGGTCAGCAATGGCTTTGGACTTTTGAACATGAAGATGGAACAAAAGAGATAGGAGAACTACATCTTGAAAAAGGTAAGGCGTACAAGTTTGAGGTTACCTCAAAGGATGTAGTACATTCGTTTAACATTCATGATTTTACAGTTTTGATGGATGCGGTTCCAGGAAGAGTTAACACTGTCTGGTTTTCACCAACAGAAACAGGTGAGTTTCCAATTCAATGCAGGGAATACTGTGGATTAATACACTATAACATGCGAGGAACTTTATACGTGGAGAAGGGAGCGTGATCTGATATGGTTCTAGAATTACAAAAGCCAAGACCAATTTGGCAGATTATGTTCTCAACACATCATACTGATGTTGGTTTACTGTATCTTATCACATCACTAGCCTTCATGTTTATGGGTGGTGCATTAGCACTAATACTAAGACTTGAGTTGTTTGCACCAGGGACTCAGGTAATTGCTGATTCTATGACATACAATAGAATTTTCACTGTTCATGGTACGACTTTGATCTTCTTGTTCATTCTACCATCTGCGTCTGCATTTGGAAACTATCTAGTTCCAATCATGGTAAGATACAAAGACATGGCATATCCAAAACTTAACGCAGTTGCATTCTGGATGATTCCACCAGCAGGTGCTCTTATTTGGTTAGGCTTTGCAGACTTTACTTGGTATGCATATCCAACATACTCTACAATCAGTGCACCAGGACCAGCAGCAGATATGTGGATTTTTGGTCTCAAGATTCTAGGCGTATCTTCACTCTTAGGTGCTATTAACTTCGTTGTAACAATTCTGAAGTGCAAACATCCTGATTTACCATTAAGTAAAATGCCGCTTTTAGCTTGGTCGTATCTTGCATCATCCATGATTATTATAGTTGCAATTCCAACTTTTGCAGCAGCATTATTGATGTTATTAACAGATAGACTTGGCGCATCTGGGTTCTTTAATCCTGCAATGGGAGGTGATCCTATTGCATACCAACATTTGTTCTGGTTTACATTCCATCCAGAAGTTTACGTTTTAGTCATACCTGCCATAGGATTCATGTATGAGATATTTCCGCGTTTTTCAAGAAAGCCAATATTCAGCCACAGTTCTGGCGTGGCTGCGTTTATTCTTTTAATGCTTGTAGGATTTGCATCATGGGCACATCATATGTATGCAACAGGAATGTCATTTACTGAGAAGACTGTTTTTATGGTGGGAACATTAGCAGCCGTTCCAGCATCTGCAATGCACACATTCAACTTTTTGGCAACAATGTGGGGTGGCAGGATCAAGTTCGCAACTCCAATAATGTGGGCAGTAGGTGGAATAGCATTGTTCTTCTCTGCAGGAGCAGGAGGAGTTGTAAACAGTGCCATGCCTTTGGACTTTATCACACATGACTCTTACTGGGTAGTTGGTCATTTCCATCTATTTGTGATGGGAACTATTTTGTTTGGCACAGTGGGATTTATCTATTACATGTTCCCATACGTCACTGGCCGTATGTATAACGAGATGTGGGGAAAGATCCACTTCATCTTGTCATTCGTTGGAACCGTCATGGTATTTTTCACACAACACATTCTTGGATTGTTTGGAATGCCAAGAAGAATTTACGACTATCCAGCAATCACAGAATGGGTTCAGATGAATATCATTATCACAGTTGGAGCAATGATTATCGGAATCAGTATGGCAATATTCCTAGGTAACTTGATTTACAGTTCCGCTAAAGGTAAACCAGCAAACATGGATGATCCATTTGGTCTTGGTGGAAAATACTACTACCCATACAAGGCAAAGACACCACATACTGAAGGTGGAGGATATCATTAAGGAGATAAAATGGCACAAATAGAACAACAACAACAAGATCCAATTTACAGAACATCACCTGAAAGAACTTACAAGATGATGGCAATCATGTTAGGAATTTGTATTGTTGGTGGTGGAATATTTTTTGGGTTATGGGACTTTTGGATTTCAATGCCACCTGTGGTTCAAGGTGCAGCTGATGTTGAAGATCATGGAGCTCCAGCAGTTGCAACAGGTCAAGAAATTCCAGTATCGTTATCGTTTATTGAGAGTAGCGACTTTAGAACATTAGCGTTTAATGCATTACCAGGAGAAGAAGGGAATAATCCAACTATAATGGCAAACGTAGGAGACAAAATTGTATTTGATGTTGTAAACGATGGCAAATCATTCCATTCATTTGGTGTGACTGCTGCAGAAGAAGGCTTTGAAGGAATATTTCCAGGTAGTGAAATTGCGGCAGCAACAAATCCACTAAAACCAGGCGAGGGTGGAAGTTCAGAATTCATACCAATGGAACCTGGTACATATTATTACATCTGTACAGTTCCAGGACACAGAATGCAAGGAATGGTAGGCGAAATTGTTGTTGGAGAAGGTGCAAGTTCTGAACAAGCAGTTGCAGCAGCACCAACTGGCGTCAGTCATGACATTAATTTGGACTTTATTGAAAGTAGTGACTTTAGAACATTAGCATTCAATGCATTACCAGGCGAAGAAGGAAACAATCCTGAGATTCGTGTCAAATCTGGTGATGAAGTAACAGTTACTACAACAAATGCAGGAGTATCATTCCATGCCTTTGGTGTTGTAACAAATCCTGACGACTTTACTAGTGTAGTCTTCGATTCTGCAATAAACTCTGCAACAAATCCACTAAAAGCAGGTGAATCTGGTAGTGTTACATTCCTAGCTGGAGCTCCAGGAACATATTATTACATTTGTACTGTTCCAGGACATGCACTTCAAGGCATGCAAGGCTCATTCATTGTTGAGTGATTTGATTTTAAAATATCTCGCACTATCATCTCTTGTAATATTATATTCACTAATGTTTATTGGTGGATATATCTCAGCCGCTGGTCTAGGTTTAACATGTCCTGAATGGCCATTATGTCCAAACGGTATAATGCCAAACGATAAATATTTTATTGAATGGACTCATAGACTCATTGCAGCAACTACCGGAGTTTTAATTGTTGCAACAATGGTTGGCACTTGGATTAACAGAGATGCAGGTAGAAAGATTCGATTTACAAGTTCGCTTGCCAGCGCACTTGTCGTTACTCAGATTACATTGGGTGCTATAGTAATTGATACCAAACTTCATGCAGTTTTAGTTGCGGTGCATTTGGGAATTGGTATACTCTTATTTGCAATGGTACTCTTGACAGTCCTTTTCGCATTTAGATTGGGAAAAAAGTCTATTTTACACACTAAAACTTAGGCTTTTTTTTGATAATTTTTGGAATAAATATTATTGCGATAACACCAGCAATGATAATTCCACCTGCGGCAATTGCACTGATGAATATGTAACCAAACGGTGATTGTGTACTAATATTGAATGTAAACGTAAGTATCCCACCATCATCTGTTGCATCATATAGATCTACACGGAATATATGATTACCAGAATCGTAAAAGACAAAGTCGGTTGTAAAATGTGCACCATCAATTGATTGTGGTCTCACTGCGTCAACCTGCTCTTCATTAAAAAAGACGCGCATGCCCATAGTAAAGCGATCAACCTCATTGAATTCATTATCTGTCACTCTAATGAGGACTTCAGATTTTTCACCAATCTGTGGAAATTCTGGTAATGTTGCGATCTGAATTCTGTAATCTCCTAATGTTTCTTCGGATGAGTTGAAAAGGGAATGTGCTTGGGCATCAGAAATTATAGGAAACCCAGAAAAAATAAAAAAAACTAAAATGAAAACTTGGAAAATTCGCTTCATTTACATTATCAAATCTAAGTCGATCAATATATTGTAATTCGTAAAGACATTCTGAAAAATGTCAAAAGCTTTAAATGCCAATTGGAAAAACTTTCAATCGTTGACTGTAGTTAAAAAATCAATCGACATTAAAGCTCCGATAGATACCGTCTTTACCTATTTTGCAAGACCAGAGCACGTATCTGATCAAATATCTGCAGACAAGGAAGTTGGTATGACTGTTGTTCCTATGGATATCAAAGCAGGTATGGGTGTAGGTACAACATTTAGAGTAATTGGTGACTTTAGTGGAAAGCGACTTGAATGGGATTGTGAAACAACAGAATTTGTAAGGGAAGAAAAAATCTCTGCCAAAATGATTAAAGGCAAATTCAAGAGATGGCAAATCACAACAGAATTCAAAGCACTATCTGATAATCTGACAAATGTAAGTATGACTGTTGATTATGAAATGCCATTAGGACCACTAGGTGGAATTCTGGATAAAATAAAGTTTGCAAAATCTGCTGAGAATGGATTGGAAACTGCACTTTTCAAAGTTAGAGGTCTATTAGAAGGAAATGGCTCGATTCCAGTTTACATTACACTAGATGCATATCAAAAACTCCTTGCCGAAAAGAAAAAGATGAACAATGTTCCAGTATCAACAGTTCTTTCGTCAATTCTTGAAAAATATAACCAAATAGAATCTGAAATCAAAAATTAACTCTGTATCCCAAGTTTAAATAACAACAACATTTTTTTATTTTCTTGTGGGTCTATAGCGCAGCCAGGTAGCGCACCGGACTCTTAATCCGGCTGTCATGGG
>CAYQPZ010000047.1:0-1739 GCA_964419505.1 uncultured Candidatus Nitrosopelagicus sp.
AGAACCAACACCAGAACCAACACCAGAACCAGAACCAGAACCAACACCAGAACCAGAACCAGAACCAGAACCAGATAGTGATGATCCTTTCGAAGGAATTGAAACTGACGACATAAACCAATATGCGGACATGTTTGATGTTGCTCCTCCAGAAAGTGATTCGGAGGCAAAAAATCTAGCTAAAAAAATTAAGAAATGGATTAACGATGGAAGACCAAAGCCATGAGCTTTACAAAACTATAAGAAACAATTATCAGTCTATCTTTTATGAAATTGAAAATTAAAGATAAAAATATTTTAACTCTAGATGAACTAGATTCTAAAGAAATTGAACATTTACTAGAACTGGCAATTGAACTTAAAAAGGAGCAGAAGAAGGGAAATCAAAAACCTATTCTACAAAATAAAACACTTGCAATGATATTTGAAAAACCTTCTACACGCACGCGTGTTAGTTTTGAAGTTGGAATGTTACAGCTTGGCGGACATGCCATTACACTATCTTCAGATAATCTTCAGATGTCACGCGGTGAAACGGTTTCTGATACTGCAAAAACTCTATCAAGGTATGTTGATGTTATTATGGCACGTGTGTATAATCATGATACTTTAGAGGAGTTTTCACAACATTCTAGCATACCTGTGATTAATGGTTTATCAGACTTGTATCACCCATGTCAAATTCTTGCTGACTTGATGACTATCAAGGAACACAAGAAGAATCTCAAGAAAATTAAGATTGCATGGATTGGCGATGGGAATAATGTGTGTAATTCGTTGATACTTGGTTGCTCAAAATTAAAAATAAGGATTTCAGTTGCAACTCCAGGCGGATTTGAACCAAGTAATATTGCCGTTTCAACAGCTAAACTTCATACGGAAATTGAAATTACAGATGATCCAATCAAGGCAGTACAAGATGCAGATGTCATTATGACAGACACATTCGTCTCAATTCACAATACGGATCAAGATAGGCTAAACAAGTTTTTGCCAAAATTCCAAGTCAATGCAAACTTGATGAAAGAAGCTAAGAAAGATGCAATTTTTCTTCACTGCTTACCTGCTAAACGGGATCAAGAGGTCACTAGTGATGTAATTGATGGACCACAATCTGTTGTATGGGAAGAAGCTGAAAATAGACTCCATATCCAAAAGGCACTATTAGTTTCCTTACTAAACGTCTAAGGTTTATAATAGGAAATTCAAGTTTTCCCCTTATAGATGGCTTATTCCAAAATACTGAGAAGAATACGTAGTGAGAAGACGAACTACAAAAAGAGGAAGATTATGTTAATGAGTAAGCGTGATTTTATATCAATTAATATCACTAATGAAAATACACAAGTCCAAATTTTAAAACCAGAGATCTCAGGTGATAAGGTTATCGCTTCAGCTCATTCAAGGTTTCTCTTAAAAGATGGCTGGAAAGGTTCAAGAAAAAATATTCCTGCAGCATATCTAACTGGGTATTTTGCAGGGAAGAAAGCATTGTCTAAAGGTGTTGATAATGCGATTGTTTACAGTGGTACAAGAAAATACACACAAAGAATGGCTGCAGTTGTTAAAGGAGTAGTTGATGCAGGAATGAAAGTTCCATCTAATGAAGAAACATTTCCTCCAGAAGAAAGAATTAGTGGAGAGCATCTTAAGGTTAAAAATGATATTGCAATTGTAAAATCAAAAATCGACAGTGAGGTAAAAACTCAATGAGTCAGACCACACAATCAAGTAGACCT
>CAYQPZ010000047.1:1839-8225 GCA_964419505.1 uncultured Candidatus Nitrosopelagicus sp.
GGTAGTCAAGGAGGTAGACCTGGTAGTCAAGGAGGTAGACCTGGTAGTCAAGGAGGTAGACCTGGTAGTCAAGGAGATAGACCAAGACGTCCTCGACGAGAACCAGTTGTTATACCATGGATTCCCAAAACCAATTTAGGTAAAAAAGTAGATTCTGGTGAAATTACAACTATGGAAGAAATTTATGAAAAAGGATATAGAATTCAAGAGGCAGGAATTATTAAGAAACTTTTACCAGATCTAAAAACTGAAGTTATCGACGTTGGCTTAATTCAAAAGATGACACCAAATGGTCAATCTACACGCTTTAAGGCACTTGTTGCTGCAGGTAACGAAAATGGCTGGTTAGGAATTGGTCTAGGAAAATCAAAACAAATGCGAATTGCAATTGAAAAGGCAAACAATGCAGCATTTCTAAATGTTAGTCCAATTAAACTTGGATGTGGTAGTTGGGAATGTAGATGTGATCAAAGACATTCTGTTCCATTCAAGGTTAAAGGAAAAGGTGGAAGTGTAACAATTGAAATTTTACCAGGACCAAGAGGATTAGGGTTAGTTGCTGGAGGAAAAATTAGAAATTTATTAAGATTAGCTGGTCTCAAAGATGCATGGACGTCTACATATGGCTCCACTACAACAATGAATTCAACATCAAAAGCTCTTTTGCAGTGTTTAAGGCAAACATTCAGTCAAGGTTGATCAGATATGGCAAAAGCGTTTTTAGTTGTTAGAATTTGTGGGCAGCCAGATGTACCATATTGGGCTACAACTACAATGTCGTTGTTAAAACTTGAAAAAAAATATAGAGCAACTATAATTCCTGAAAAGGAAAATACTTTAGGCATGCTAAGAAAAATACAGCATTATATCTCATGGCAAGAAATTGATATTGAGACTACTAAAGAACTATTAAATAAAAAAGCAAGAAAGTCTGGGTACAAAAAGGTGACAGATGACGATATCACTGCTGTTGGATTCCAATCAATAGATGAATTGGCATCAGCACTTACCGAAGGCAAAGCCACATTATCAAAATTAAAACCACTAAAACCTTGGTTCGCACTGGATCCTCCAAGACATGGATTTAAACGAAGCACAAAACGACTTTATGGTCAAAAAGGTGTTTTGGGTTATAACAAAGAACTTTCTGTAATTGTAAAGAGAATGATGTAAAATGGCAACTAGATTACGAAAGACAAGAAAACTTAGAGGCGGACGTCATATGGGTTGGGGTCAAGTTGCTCAACACAGATCATTTGGACATAAAGGTGGTTTAGGAAGATCTGGCCATCTTAAACACCTATGGAGCACTGTAATCAAAGAAGATCAAGATCATTTTGGTCACGAGTCTACACATCGTCCAGTATCAGTTTCAATAATTACAAAAAAATGGGTTAATGTACGTGATCTTGATGATATATTTGCCAAGGTAGGAAAATCTGAAAATTCTAAGAACATCTTGGATCTCACAAGTCTAGAAATTGATAAACTTCTTGGTGGCGGAAAAATAACAAATGCATATACTGTTTTAGTAGAGCGTGCTAGTGAATCTGCTCAGGAAAAGATTAAGCAAGCTGGTGGAGAAGTAACCTTACCTGTTCAAAAAATTAACAAAAATACTGAAGTACCTCTTGAAGAAGAAAAAACTAAAGACGTAGAAAATAACGATGACTGATGGCAACAATAACTGATACTATACGAAAAATTGTAGCTAAGGCTGAACCTTACGTTCCTCAAGTACCAAAACCCAAAAAGAAATTATCATTACAACATAAACTACTTTGGACTGGTGGTGCACTTGTTATTTATCTTGTGATGGGACAAACTCCATTATTTGGTGCAACAGCGCCTGAATTTGATTTTCTAGCATTTGCACGAGTTATCTTTGCATCACAGCAAGGCTCTCTAGTAGAACTTGGTATTGGACCAATAGTTACTGGTGGATTACTGATGCAGTTGCTTCGTGGTTCTGACATACTGAAATTTGATTTCAAAAACCCTGCAGAAAGAGGTGTATTTCAGACTGCTACAAAATTGGTCACGTACATTGTTATTGTAGCAGAATCAGTAGTATATGCAATTGCAGTGTATGGTCCTGGTATAACAGAGCCGCATGTGATATATGTAATCATGGGCCAACTAATGGGTGCGTCAATAATTGTAATGTTCCTAGATGAAATGATTCAAAAAGGATGGGGTCTAGGAAGCGGAATTAGTATATTTATCATGGCTGGTGTTTCACAGCAGATTCTTTGGAGCCTGTTTAGCCCGTTGCCTGCCGGAGACGGCGGTTCTGTAGGAGTCTTTCCGTTTATAGGGCAAATGTTCGCGTATGGTGACGTCGCAGACGCTATGTTTAGATCAAATCAACTGCCGAGTATATTTGGTTTGGCTCTCACAGCTGGAATATTGTTAATTCTAGTCTATACACAAGGAATGAAGATTGAGATCCCAATTGTATCTACAAAATATCGTGGATTTGCAGCAACTTATCCAATTAAAATGATGTATGTTTCTAACATTCCTGTAATTTTGGCATCAGCACTAACTGCCAACATAGTCTTTATGGGTCAGATGTTTTGGGCGCAAGTAAACCCGCGGAATGCAAGTGAATTCTGGAATATTTTTGCACAGTTTGACCCGACTAGTCCAGCATCACCAATTGGTGGAATGATTTACTATATGACACCGCCAAGAGGATTAGATATTGTAGCGTTAGATCCACTAAGAGCAGTTGGTTATGTCATATTCATGATCGCAATAGTTATTGTATTTGGAAAATTATGGGTTGAACTTGGTGGGTTATCTTCAAAAAAGGCAGCACAAAACTTGCTCGATGCAGATGTTCAAGTACCAGGATTTAGGAGATCAAACAAACCAATAGAATCTTTACTTAATAGATACATTCCATCTGTGACTCTTATTGGTTCAGCAATACTGGGTTTGATTGCAGGAGTTTCTGATGTTTTAGGAGTATTTGGTACAGGAATTGGATTATTACTTACAGTTGATATTTTAATTAACTATTATAACCAGTTAGTAAAAGAACGGGTAGAGGTAGTAATGCCACGTCTAGGTGCAGCTCTTGGTAGAAAAAATACATAAAAAAGTAGTAATTGTTGGGATTCCTGGTGTAGGGAAAACCTCGCTTGTTACAACTATTGTTGAAAAACTATATGATGATAACGTTGCTGCTAGTGTTCATAGTTACGGCACACTGATGTTTGATGAGGCAAAGAATTTTGGCGTTAAGGATAGAGATGAATTAAGAAGACTACCTGTTGAGAAACAGAAGGAACTTCAGAAAAATACAGCTGAAAAGATTTCAAAACTAACAGATGATGTAGTTTTCATTGATACACATGCATTCATATCCACAAAAGAGGGATTTTATCCAGGTTTACCAAACCATGTTATACAGATTATTCAGCCCACACATTTTATTGCAATTTCTGCACGTCCAGAGGAAATTTACAATAGAAGAATGAAAGATGAGACTAGAAATCGTGATAAAATATCAATAGAATCAATTAAAAAAGAATTGGCAATACAAGATTCTATGTTATCTACATGTTCTGTTCTTTCAGGCTCTCCAATGAAAGTCATATTAAACAACGAGGGAAAGATTGATGAAGCAGCTAATAATGTAATTAAAGCAATAGGTGTTTAAATGGAATTCAATTTTATCTTAAATTTTATAGATGCGGTTTTCCTACAAATGGATTTCTTTGGAATGCGAGAAGGTCCACTTGGAAGTGATGATCCTATGGTAAAAGGTGTTATAGCTTCAATGTTTGCTGTAACAGGATTTGGAATACTTCTTAACCTGCTAAATTCCGGAATTCGTAGAAAAATGGTTGATCAGGTAAAATGGAGAAGAATTACAAAAGAAGTTCGTGCATGGCAAAAAGAAAGAATGGCTGCGTTTAGATCAAAGGATAATGAAAGAATTGCTTCATTAAACAAAAAATCTTCTTACATGAATAAAATGAACATGGAAATGATGCAGATGAATATACGACCAATGATGATTACAATAATTCCATTAATGTTAATATTCTATTTTGTTCTCCCACAACTGTTTTCATATACAGTTGCTGTTTCACCAATACCACTCAATGTAATTCCTGGAGATTGGTTTGAATTAACATGTACAGCTATCAAAGTTGAAGAAGGAGCATATTGTCAAGAAGAAAATGGAATATATCTATGGGCTTGGTATTTCTTATCATCCATTGCATTCAGTGGAATTATAATGAAACTAACCAAAACTCAAATGGATTTAGGATAAGTTGTCAAAGTCCATAGTAGTTTCTGGGCCTCCTGCTATCGGTAAAACTACAGTCGCAAAAGGTCTAGCAAGCGAATTTAATCTTCAGTATCTTAGCGGAGGTGACATTCTAAAAGAACTTGCAAGTGAGCAGGGATTTTCCTCAGATGGCAATGATTGGTGGGATACTGAAGAAGGAATGCAGTTTCTGAATCAGCGTAAGGACAATCCTGAATTTGATAAGAAGGTAGATGATAGATTAAAAACACTTTTTCAGAGTGGTGATGTTGTAATTACTAGTTACACATTACCATGGATTGTAGACGGTGGAATCAAAATATGGCTTTCAGGAACACTTGAGAATAGTGCAAAAAGAATGCAGAGTCGTGATAATTTAACTGAGATCAATGCATTGGATATTGTAAAAAAAAGATTCAACGAAAATAAACTGATCTACAAAAATTTATACAATTTTGAATTTGGTGATGATCTATCAGTATTTGATAGAATTATTCAAACTGACGGGTTAAACGCTCAGCAAGTACTTGATAAAGCAAAGTCTATTGCAAGGGAATTGAATTGACATTAAAGCAATTAGAAAATTTAGTAAAGATCAATGAGGATATAACAAATCCAGAATATGGAGTATATTTTGATAAAAGATCAGTTGAAAGTCTCCTTGAATATGGTCTAATTTTAGTTGATAAACCTCCAGGACCTACAAGTCATGAAGTTGTTGCATGGGCCAAAAGAATCCTTGACATACCAAAAATTGGACATAGTGGAACATTAGATCCACAGGTTTCTGGCGTATTACCATTAGGCTTAGGTGAGGGAACAAAAACACTCGGTGTTTTATTACTCGGTCCAAAAGAGTATTATGCATTAGGTAGATTACACTCATTACCATCTAAGGAAAAATTAGAACAGACATTAGAACTGTTTAGAGGAGAAATTTTTCAAAAACCACCTCAACGTTCTGCAGTTGTAAGACAAACAAGAACTAGAACTATTTATGAATTAGAATTATTAGAACAGAAAGAAAGATTAATTCTTTTACGAGTTTTATGTGAAGCAGGAACCTACATAAGAAAATTGTATTATGATATGGGCGAAATTCTGGGTCAAGGTGGATCAATGATTGAATTAAGGCGTTCAAGAGTACATCAATTTTCTGAGGATAATCTAGTCACTATGCACCAACTTGCTGATGCATATGCAGTTTGGAAAGAAAGTGGAGATAGTAGTAAATTGTTGAAAATGATTCTTCCGATAGAATATGCCTTGAGTGAGATAAAATCAGTCGTGATCAGAGATTCTGCTATTGATTCTTTATGTCATGGTGCACAACTTGCCATACCAGGCATTCTAGAAATTTCTCCTGGATTAAATCAAGGAGACCTTACTGCAGTATATTCACAAAAAGGTGAGATCGTTGCATTAGCCGAGTCACTACTATCTGAAACTGAAATTAAGGATCTGACAAAAGGATATGCATTTCAAACAAAAAGAATAATCATGAAACCAAATACATACCCAAAAAGCTGGAGAACAGCTCCAACCATAAAAGAGTAAGAAAAATTATGTTTCCTAAAGGATTGGTTTTAGCTGTATCAGTCGGTGTAATTGCTGGTCCAGTTTTCGGAATTTTATTTTTTGATATAGGAACACAAGAGCAATTAGTGTATGTTGATGGTACATCGCTATCAATTGTCACAGAAAAAATTAATTTTGAACTTGGAGAAGAAATTATAATAAAAATTATCAATTCAGGTACTAACGAATTAAAATTTTCTGATACATCTTATGGTCTTGTGATAAAACAATTAGATAGTATTCCTGTCTATATACCATCGTCTACCCAAGAAATGTCAAAACTGCAATCTCATGAGGAAATTATTTTTTCATGGAATCAGTTAAAAAATGATAGTAGTTCAATATTGGAAGGTACGTATAAAATTACAGTAAAGGCTGATACGATTGATAATAAAACCATAGAGAAAATTGTCACGATAAATATTTTCAAATAATACATTTCTAATGCATTTTTATAATGATATTCTAGTTGTAATTTGGCGAAGATAATGCCGGGGTCGCCTAGCCTGGTAGGGCGCGC
>CAYQPZ010000048.1:0-7843 GCA_964419505.1 uncultured Candidatus Nitrosopelagicus sp.
CCTGGTAGGGCGACAGTGACTACGAAGTTCACCGCTAAGGGCTCCAGAGGTTAATTCAAACTACTGATCAAAAAGATGATGTGAGTTTGGAGCTGCAGTAACCCGTAGGTCGTCGGTTCGATTCCGATCGGCCCCACGTTAAAATTAATTATGTTTTGTGTTTCTTAGGACATTCATAGCTGAACCAGCTTTAAACCATTCTATTTGGGAATCGTTGTATGAGTGGTTTAATGGAATTTCTTCCGTTGTACCGTCTTTGTGATTAATAGTACATTGTATTGGTTTTTTCTCAGAAAAATTTGATAATCCCTTTAAGCTAATTTTATCATCTTCTAGAATTTTTTCATAGTCCAAAGGATCTGTAAATGTTAGTGCAAGTAATCCTTGTTTTTTAAGATTTGTTTCATGTATTCGGGCAAAACCTTTCGTGATCACGGCAACACATCCTAAAAATCTTGGTGTCATAGCAGCATGTTCCCTACTACTTCCTTCTCCGTAATTATTATCACCAATTATGACCCAAGGTAAATCGTCTTTTTTGTAATGTCTAGCAATCTGAGCGCAATTCTCAATGTTTTTTGTCACCTGGTTCTTGGCTTTTCCAACTTGATCATTAAATACATTAACTGCACCAAGTAACAAATTATCACTTAACTTATCCAAATGACCACGCAAACGTAACCAAGGACCTGCGGGTGAAATATGATCAGTTGTACATTTTCCTTTAGCTTTAATCATTATTGTTAGATTTTCAAAATCTTGACCGTTCCACCCAACAAATGGCTCTAGCTTCTGTAGTCTTTCACTATTAGGATCAATTAACACTTGGATTGAATCAGAATCTTCTGATGGTGGAACATAGACATCATTAGCAACCAAAAATCCATTTTTAGGCACATCAAGAGCTTTTTTTGGTGGTTCTAATTTGAATTCTATTCCATCATCAGAAACTAAATGATCTTCCATTGGGTTAAAAGAAAGACTACCACCTAAGGCAAAAGCTGTTACTATCTCAGGACTAGCGATAAAATTCATAGTTTCTCTCTTTCCATCATTTCTTCCTGGAAAATTTCTGTTAAATGAAGTCACGATAGTGTTTCGTTGACCCTGTTTTAGCTCTGGTCTATGCCATTGACCAATACATGGTCCACACGCATTAGCAAGAACTGTTGCGCCTATAGATTTTAATGAATCAATTTGACCATCACGCTCAATTGTAGAACGAATCTGCTCAGAGCCAGGAGTAACAAGCAATGGAATTTTTGCCTTGATGCCTTTTGATTTTGCTTGCTCTGCAAGACCTGATGCCCTAGACATATCTTCGTATGAAGAGTTTGTACAACTACCAATCAGTGCAACGGAAATCTCATCGAGATAATCATTATTTTTTACATCATTAGCTAATTCTGAAATTGGTCTTGCTAGATCTGGTGTATGTGGTCCTACTACATATGGCTCTAGTTCAGATAATTCAATTTTAATTATTTTATCAAAATATTTTTCAGGGTTATCTTCAATCTCCTTATCTGATACAAGGAATTCTCTATACTCGTTTGCTAATTCAGCAATTTTAGACCGTCCTGTGGATTTTAGATACAATTCCATTCTTTTATCATATGGAAAGATTGAGCATGTTGCACCTACTTCTGCACCCATATTGGTTATGGTTGCTTTTCCAGTACAGCTAATTGATTCTACGCCAGGACCAAAATATTCAATTATAGAATTTGTACCGCCTGAAACTGAAAGCTGTCCTGCAACATACAAAATAATATCTTTTGCTGAAGTCCATCCACTCATCTGACCCGTAAGATAAACACCAATTCTTTTTGGATAAAGTATCTCCCAGTGCATGCCAGCCATTGTTTCAGCAGCATCAACTCCACCTACACCAATTGCAAGCATTCCTAATCCACCTGCATTAGGAGTATGTGAATCTGTACCAATCATCAAACCTCCAGGAAACGCATAGTTTTCTAAAACTACTTGATGAATAATTCCAGCACCTGGTTTCCAAAAACCAGCTCCATATTTACTTGCAGAAGATTCTAGAAAATTATAAACCTCATTATTTTCATATATTGCTAATTTGGTATCAGCCTTACCTTCAGTCCTTGCCTGAATTAAATGATCACAATGTACTGTTGTTGGTAAGGCAACGGATTTTATTCCAGATTGCATAAATTGTAACATTACCATCTGACCAGTGACATCTTGTAACGCAACTCTATCAGGTTGAAGAAAAACATAATTTGCATCAGCATCAAGAATTTTTTCCAAATATTCATCATCTAAATGACCAGCAAGTATTTTTTCTGAAAGTGTTAGTGGTCTGTTAACTGTTTTCCTGTAAGATGCAATATTTTTTTCTAATTTTGTATACACAGATTTTACCATTTCAGGAGTTGTTTCAATTTGCATGTTTGAACACTTTAGATTAATTTTTTATATTTATAAACGGTCAGTGGTAAAAAATTGAGAGTTTTTTGAATACAGTTATAAGAGAAATGTGATTATATGCATTGTTGATTTTTACAGTAAAAAATAGTCTAGAAAAATTCGAGGGCTTGTCCTAATGGCTAAAAAAGGATTTCCGAGTTTTGGTATGTCACAAGCTGGGGCATTTGTCACAGCATTAAAAAATTATAATTTACCAGACTTTATTCTCAAACTAGTTGCTAAAGATACAAATTCTGAACTTTTGGAGAGGGGTAGAATATCTGATAGATTACAAAGTATGAATGACAAAGCACTAGAATTGTTAAACTCTATTTTTGTACAATGTGAAGATGATGTAAAGGGAACATACGCACAGTATAGATTTTTTGCATACGTTTCCAGCATGTACCATAAATGTGAAATTTTGGTGAATGAGACTATTCCAGGAAAATCTGGAAAAAATCATAAGGTTGCAGTTGCAGTAAAAAGTAATGGGATGTATATTGCAATTGCATTTAACAAGGCAACCGGAAATGCAGTTAACAAAAAATATCTAACAAACTTTTATGACATTGCAGATGACGTAAAAAATGGAATTCATGGTACGCAATTAACTGATGCTATTTATGGTTCATCTGTTGGATTCCGAGGTGATGCATTAGTAGAACTAGAAAGACTAAGCAAATCACGTAAACAAAATCCTGAGGATAAATTGGAATTCAAAACTGCAAACTTTGAGAATAGAATTTACTCAGTAACAAAGTGTTAAAAAAATATAGAATATTTTTTATCTTTTATTTTATTGCCGTCAACTCATTAACATTAATTGTAAGAAATTTTGGTTTATTATTAGTCACTGAAAAATTTTCGTCATATTGTAGAAATGGTAAATTAGCAAATAGATGTTTAGTCCATACATCATGAACGTCTTCTATATATCGTTTGTACTTACATCGTCTTAACATTTCATGACATATTTCGTGAGATACAACGGTGCAGTTTTTTTCAGCAAGAAATAATTCATCATCGTCAGAATTTGGTTTTTGCCATAATGACATGCCAAAATTCTCTGAATGAAATCCTTCTGCTCCCGCACAGTCAGTCCATATTGGTCGAAAATGTGTCAAATAAAAATGATAAATGTCTTCGCCTCTGCTACGATGATCACTTAACAAATCATGTGTATCCAATTTCTGTAAAATACTTCTGGGTTTAGTGATCATCTCATCATATTGTACATCAAAATCTTCTGAAAAATTTTCTTTTATCCATTTTTGGAAAAATTTAGCCATTTGTTTTACATATTCAAATTCTTTTTTACGTTCTTGAAGATCTTCTTCTTTTACTACCAAAATAAAATGTAAGAGCATTTTTGATTAAAGTGATTAGGTTTGACCCTCTATGCCCATAAGGGTTAAAGTGGATCTAATTTTTTCAATCTTACGAATCTTCCAAGTAATTGTCTCCCGTAATGCCTCTACAGTACCAGATTCAATTTTTGCAAGAATGTCATATGCTCCAAACGTGCCGTGAACTTCAATAACTCCCTCAAGATCTTTTAGTTGTGAAATTATTGCTTCTTCTGAACCAAGTTCACAATTTATCAACACATATGCTGTTGCCATAGAACCTATACAAAGACATGGTATATCAATTAACCTATCACGTTATAATTATTTTTGAGACATCTTTATAATATGATCCCAAATTGATTTTGGAACAGGCATTACAGATAATCTTGAAATTCGTAACAACTCCCAATCTTTGAATTGCTTTTGTTTTTTCATATAATCTAGTGTGATTGGGTTTTTCAAAAGTTTCTTGAATTTTACGTCAACTACTATAAATCTTTCATTGTCTTCTTTTGGATTTGGATATGGTTTTGATATGATAGTCATTATTCCAACCACTTGACGTTCATCTCCTGTATGATAAAAGAAAACCAAATCGTTTTTTTTCATATTTCGAATATGCTTTAATGCGAGATTATTATGCACACCATCCCATATTGTTTTCTTATCTTTTTTCAACTGCAGAATATTATAGCCACGTGGACCATCTGGTTCCTGTTTAGCTAACCAGTAATTTACCATAATGTTAGAAGATTTTTTCCATTTTTAAATTTAATAAATGTCCCCCGGTTCTGACTCACAAAAAATCATTGGAATAGCCAATGCCTCTTTTTTGCTCTGAAACCGGGGTAGCCCACAATGTGGCATGCCTGGGTGAATTAGAAATCATTGTAATCAAGACGATCTCATCATCCTAATCCGTCTGCATGCTTGCTCTATTGGGCAAGATTTTTTCTAACTAGTCAAATATTAATCCAGATAACGTTATTTCAAAACCTACGACTGATGTTCTTATCTTGAATTTATCTAACACATCAGAATTAATTTCACCGATAATTCCAATTGATTTTTCACCTACAAAAATATCAGAGTGTCTTCCATTAGCAAACATTGTGACATTATCTTTAGGAGTTTTTGTTTTGGAGTCAATCTTGAATCCAGTTTTGAGAATTGATTGCAAAACAGATTTAATCTCAGAATAGTTAGATTCTTTGTATGCAATTACACCTGCCAGATTAATTGTTTCATTAATTGGTTTTGCCTTCGAAAAAACAGTTCCAGTTTCAAAGAGTTTTTGAGGATATTGCTCGTGAATATTTTTTGAAATGTTTTCTATAAGACCGGGCAAAATCGAATCACGAAGAATCGTATGCTCTTGGCTTTTAGAATCCATCACAGATATCATCTGAGAAGAATCACGATTTGTAGAATCGAATAAAATTTTCTTACTTGTAAGACTTGAGTTTAATGCTTCAGTGAATCCAAATCCAACAGCAATTTTTGACACTCTTTCTAATTTTTTGGTCATAGAGCTCTTCTCACCTAATGTCTGAGAGGGAGAAAGTTTTGGTTCAAGATTTTCAATACCATATCCTAATACAATTTCCTCTACAATATCCATTGGACCAAATATATCAAATCTATACCTTGGAATTATACACCGTATTCTCTTTCCTTTTTGTGTTGCATCTAACCTGCATTTTTTTAGACTAGATATCATAGCAGATGGACTCAAATTTAATCCCAAAATTTGCTCTGTTAATTTTACATCATATTGTATTACCTTTGAATTTAATTTTGGTGTAGAATTTTTTTTACCTGAAATTGTTAATTGGGTTATTTCAAATCCAGCCATCTGTAATATTGTAGCCACAACAGATAGCATGTCTTCTGCAGCATCCTTGTCTAAACTAGTCACCTCTACAAGTATATTCTTAGTTTTTGTAGTGACAGTAGTCACAGCTGCATTGATGATTGGAGGGAATGAAATGGTATTATCTTCCGAATCGACAATGATCGGTACATTTTTTGAGTCGCCTAAAACCCAGCCATAATTTTTGCCAACTTCAGTTTCAGATAAAATTTGATCAATTGTGTTCTTAGATTCTGAATTTAGAGGTACAAAACTATGTTCACGCGTTGTTGTTGTATAGTTTAATGGAAACGATATCTTTTCAAGATCATGTAGTCCTATTGATGATTTTTTTCGCTTACGACCTATTCCAAAATGTAGATCCTCCTGCATATTCATCAGTTGCTTAATTGTTTCATCATCAATTATTCCATTTCTAGCAATTATTCCCGTGATAAACGGTCTAATTTTATGCACAGATGGATCCACTTTGATTTCAAACTTTCCATCTTTTTTGATATTTATTTTTTGAATACCTTTTTTTGTTCCTAAAAGACCTTGAAGTCCTAATGCAATTCCAAAATCGGTTGAGTAGTCAGGTCGGTTTGGACTATATTCAATTCTAATTTTATCACCATCTTGTGATTCAATATCTAAACCAAGAAATGGTAACGCATCAATAATTTTTTTCTTTGTTGTATTACCAGAAACTAATTTTTTAATTCTGTTAAGATTTAGTTCTACTACAGGCATTTTACACAGTCCTCAACCAATTCAAATTATTATTGTAAAATTCTCGAACGTCATCTAGATCATACTTTAGCATTGCAATTCTTTCTATACCACCTCCCCATGCTAAAACAGGTTTTGTAATTCCAAGTGGTTTTGTGACTTCTGGTCTAAATATTCCCATACCAAACAATTCAACCCACTTTCCAAGTTTTTCGTTATAGACCATTGTTTGTAATGATGGTTCAGTATATGGAAAAAATGTTGGCCAAAATTTGATTTTTGTAAGACCTAGTTGTTTGTAAAATTCTTTTTGTATTCCCATCAAATCTCTTAATGTTGTATTGTTACCACTTACAATTCCTTCAATCTGATTAAACTCAACAAGATGTTTGTAACTCACTTTCTCATTTCGAAACACACGACCCAATGAAAAAACTCTTGCCTCATCCGGTTTTTTTTCAGCTAAATATTTGATAGTCACACAAGTTGTATGTGTTCGCAAAACCATTTTTTGTGATTCAGTGAGTTGCCAATTATATTTCCAATTTTGTGAATGCGTTGCTGATACTTGTTTAATTTGTTTAGGAGTTGCGGGTTTTTCTGATTTTATATTTTCAAGATAAAACGTATCCTGTAATTCCCTTGCTGGATGGTCTTGTGGTGTAAATAATGCATCAAAATTCCAAAAACTTGACTGAGTTAAAGTGCCTTGAATTTCTGAAAATCCAAGTTTAACAAAAATTTCCCGTATTTCATCTATTGTATCTTTTAGTGGATGTGTCCTAGATGCAAAAACTCCAGGTACATCTGCTTCTACATCAATCGCTCCAGAGCTAGTAAGAGTTGAATCAATGTTTGATGCCTTCTCAGTTAGAGAGATGATTTTTGATTTTTCAGTGTTTTGTATTATGTAATCTGGTCTTTGCAACAAAAATTTGAGTGCAAGTTTATTTTCAATCTGTTCTTCTGATATTGATTTTTCTCCAATTAGTGAGATTAATTTCTCTTCTGGAGTCTCTATAGATTTTTCTTTTATTGAAATTTCCGAGCCAGATTCACTTTTGTCGATTTTGATCCATCCATTCTTTTTAGCATTTGCAATTGCTGCATTGAATCCAGCACCAGAAAGTGTTTTCCTAACCTCATCAAATGTCTTAGGTTCATCTTTTATCAAATCCATTAATTTTCGTTCTGGTAAACCATTCTTTAATGCGTCAATTCCATTTTGCCCGAGTGAAATTTCTATTTTGGATGTTTCCTTTACCTGTGCCAATTCCTTTAGCCGAAGCCATTCAATACCACGCCTAATTTGATCAATAGACAACTCTGTAGATTCAGAAAGCTGCTCAGGAGTTTGCTCTGATTTCTTTTGTAACGAATCAATAATTTTTTTTTCTATATCATGTAAAACCTGTGACACAGTACAACGTCCCAAAAAGACTTTTTAAAGCTTAACCTAAGTCAAACT
>CAYQPZ010000049.1:0-7008 GCA_964419505.1 uncultured Candidatus Nitrosopelagicus sp.
AATCAATATGGTTGCTCTTTGTAGGATTAATTTAATTGTCGTGGTTCATATGAAGCCCACATTCTTTGTTTGTGTCATTTTCCCACCACCAGCGACCAGCTCTGATATCTTCACCGATCTTAATTGGTCGTGTACATGGTTCACATCCAATGCTAGGAAATCCTTGATCTAGCAGTTTGTTGTATGGGCAATCGTTTGATTTTATGTAATCCCACGTTTGGTCATATGTCCAATTAATGATTGGGTTAACTTTTACAATATTATCATGCATTTCGTCAATCTCAAGCATCTTTGCAGTTGAACGATTTTGGTTTTGATCACTTCTAAGACCTGTAATCCAACCATCAAGTGTTTCAAGCATTTTATTCATTGGATGAACTTTTCGTATAGAACAACAAAGTTTTCTATTCTCAATACTATCATAGAAACAGTCTAGACCTTTTTCCTTGACCATTTTTTCAACTTCTTGTTCGTCAGGATACAACATCTCAATCTTTGTGTTATAGCGTTTCTGGACTTTATCCATTACATCAAAAGTTGCTTGAGGTAATCTACCTGTTTCAAGTGTAAATAATCTAGATTCTGAATTAATTTTGAACATTAAATCAATGATTGCTGCATCCTCTGCTCCAAAACTTGATGCCTTGGCAAGTTTTGGATGTAAATTATCAAATGCCCATTTTAGACAGTCCTCGGCAGATGTTAGTGTTTTATTTACTTCATCTAATTCAGCCTGTGTAAATTTTCCCATAATTATGATTATATTGTGAGGTATTATAATTATGCGAGAATTAGCTTATGATAAGAAATATTGTAAAATATAAACTCCTATTAAATAAAAAATAAAATGAGCAATGAAAATTATGTTGTAGTATTCCCATCACTATTTGCTGCAAACAAGATAACTTTGCTTATCAGAAATATCAAAAAAATTTTAAAAATCAATAATCAAAGATATTCTAAAGTATCAAGAGATGGAAATCTAATACTCATAGATGCAAATGACCCTGTGTTTACATCTACTACGATAGGTTTACTGTTTGGAATTAAGCAGATTATAATTGCAAAAAAAATTAAGAATGATTTCACAACCGTTGTAGATGAAATAAATAAAATAGGTTCCAGTCTTTTACTAAAAGGCGAAAGGTTTTACGTAAATGTACAAGGTGTGCCAAAAGGATATGTTACAAAGGATGTAGAGTTGTCTGCAACTTCATTACTAATTGAAAATAACAGGAAAATTGATGCAAAACCTGGAACTGAAGAAAAACATGATAAATTACTATTCACACATATCACAAAATCTAATGCGTATGTGAGTATCTTTACCGATAAAGGATTGGGCGGAACGGTAAATAATTCACAAAATGAAAAAATTGTATGTGGAATTTCTGATGAGTTTTCAGCACTTGCTTGTCTGGAGACAATAAAACAAGGTTTTGAAGTAAAAATTATTGTCTTCTATCAAAAGCAATCTGAATTAATTAATCTGGTTAAAATTTTACAGAAAATTTTGTCAAGAACATTACAAACACGATCTGAAATTGAATTCTATAAAATTACAGGGCTTGATAGTAATCTCGCATCAAAAAATTTTCTTTTTGGAGAAATTCTTTCAAAAATTGCTCTTAGCGAAAAAATCTCATTTGTTAGTTTGCCTATCTCACCATTAGTTTTTCCTTCAACGCTGATAAAAAAACTAGAAAAGAAAATATTTGATTTTGGATTAATTCCACACATTCCACTTTCTGGAATTGGTTTCGAAATATTTGATAATGCTAAGGAAGTTGGCTTGGAAAAATATATCATAAAGATTGAAAAGACTCTTCAAACAAAAATTGTGGAAAAACACGGTAAAAAACTATCCAATGAGGCTATAGGCAGTATTATGGCAAGTAAGAAAACTGTAGGTGTGAAACTTGGTCCTAATATCATCCATGAAATTTTAGATGCTTTGGAAGTGAAGCACTGAAAATTTAAACAGGAAAATTGATTTAGTGATATGAAGAAGATAGGACAATTTATCTATCCATGGGGAAATGGACATTTTTCAAGGATGATGAGATTAAACGATGCATTAGATGAAACAATTATTGATGAGACAGAAATGCATTTTTTTAGTAAAGGAGAAATTCTTGAAAAACTCTACAAAAAATTTCCTACTAAAAAAGAAAACATACATGAAATTTTAATGCCAACACCAATTGACGGTAAGATGGGTCCTAGTGTTAGTTTATCAACGTTAAATTTACTTGTCCCCGTCGCAGGTAATCAACCATTAGTCACTCAAATTTCAAGTTATCTTAAAAAAGAGAGAAAAGTGTTTGATGCTGAGAAATTTGATTTGGTCATAAATGATGGAGATATGGGTTCTAATGTTCTTGCCAACAATAGGAACATAACAAGTGTTTTTGTCACTAATCAATTCAAACCAAAATTATGGAAGTCAAGATTTTATTTCAAACCAGCGTTGTCCTTTATTGCAAAACAAATTTCAAAAGCAACCAGGATTATAGTTGCTGATTCTGCACCGCCATTTACAATGTGTGAATATAATTTGAATTTTTCCGACGATGTGAAGAATAAGGTTACTTATGTTGGACATTTTTCAAAAACCAGGAAAATAGACAGCGGTCAAACTACTGACTTGGAGATGCTAATTAGAGATACAGACTTTGGTTATTGGATGAGAACTGGTAATAAATCCACAAATGAAGGAACGGGAGAAAGATATGAGGAAGCATTTCATCAAGACCAGTTGAAAAATGAGCGTAGAATAATTTCTCACGCAATGGATGAGCCAAATATAGACAGAGTTTTGGATAAAGATGGTAACGAGTATTCAATCTCAGAAGCGTTAGAAAAACAAATTGATTGGGTACAGATTGACAAAGGTTTCTTATCGGAACAGGAAAAAGAAACTGTGCTCGATTCTTGTAAATATGCAGTAACTAATGGCTCACATACTGTCATGGGTGAAATTTTAGGAAATCATGCTAAACCAATAATTGGAATTCCAATTTATGATGAACATACAAATCAAATCACATGGGCCCAAGAGAAAAAACTGGGTTTAATTGCACATAACAGAGATCAGATTGTTCAAGCAATTCACAAATTAAAAAGTGATTATGATGATTTTCAGGACTCTGTAAAGGAATTTTCTAAGAATTTCAATGGAAATGGGGCTGAAAATACGGCTAAAATTATATCTGAATTATTACAAGACACAAAATAATTATTGCAATTAATAAAACTAAGTCTACTGATGCGCGGTATTTCGATGGGCGAACTGACCGAAAGGGATGAAGATGTAATCCGCGCATCGGTATAGATACAGATCGTGATAAAAAGTGCGAACACTCTTATGGTAAAACGAGAGGTTTTCATTATTGCCAAACTGCCCTGAATGTGCTAATAGAGAAATACAGAAAAAAAGAACACAACTAGAAGCAGAATCGGAAGCAGCGTATGAAGAAGGCAAGGATTTTCGAATGCCAACGTATAGAGAAATAGAAGAGGAAATTGATTTTCCTATGAAGCTTGATCCTTCTACTAAACATTTTATTTGTAAAAGATGTGGCCTTTATGCAACTAGAGAACAAGTTAGTGATATAAGGTATAAACTATCACGTAAGGAATCAACACGTGCAGACAAGCAATATGATTACCTTGATTGGTGGCAAAAAAGCAAAAAAGAAAAAGAACTGCAATAATCACTGATAAAAAATGGCTAAAAAGAAAGATGACATTCCAGAAGATATTGATAGTGAATTAAAATCACCAAAATTTGGAAATCCAAGAACACATTCCGTTAGTGGTTATATTCTAGACGTAAACGAGACTGATAAGAAGGTAGACATACAACTCTATGAACCTCTATCAGGAACCACAATTTTAGAAGGTTTAGACTTGTCCAAAACAATCAATCTGAATGATCTAGAGAAGGGTGTTGTGTGTGAATTCAAATTGGATGAGTTAAAGGCATCATTGAGTAAAAAAACTATAGAATATTTGAAGGAACAGGGAATCACATTAGATACAATCGTCAAGTTTGAATTGAAAGAATTCAAAATAATAGATGAAAATAACTAATTCTAATTATTTCGTTTTCTTAACTGCTTTCTAAATGAATTACCCACCACTGGATTAATAAAATATGGAAATGTTTGTTTAAACCAAATGCCTGCTCTTGCCACAGATGGAACAACAATTTCTAATCTTGACGAATTAGATGCTTTGATGATTGCTTTCGCAACAGTTTCAGAACTTAATGATATACCAGTTGAAAACTTAGAAAAATTTTCAAATGAAGGGTGATCAAACAGTGGTGTTCTTACCATTATCGGACTAACGACAGTGAGATCAACGCCTGTACCATATAGTTCGTGTTTTAGTCCTTCAGAAAAGCCAAGCATGGCATATTTCGTTGCACAGTATGATGCAACTCCTGGTGCGCTAAAACTTGCACCGATTGATGCAACGTTAACAAAATGACCTGAGTGTTGTTCTAACATTTGGGGCAAGAATGCTTTTGTACAGTAAATCATACCAAAGTAATTTGTTTCCATCTGTGCTACAATTTCTTCAGTTGACAATTCACTAACTTTTCCATATATTACAAATCCTGCGTTATTTACAAGAATGTCAATCCTTCCATAGGTTTGAAGAACAGTTTTAGCCATTTGCTCAACTTGATCTTTGTTAGAAACATCACATTGACATACGAGGGAAGAGCCTGAACAATTTGAAATTTTCTTCTCAACCTCTAACAGTTTTTCTTTTCTACGTGCTACAAGAACAACGTTTGCATGTTTTTTTGCAAATTTAATCGCAGTAGCCTCACCGATTCCACTAGAGGCGCCTGTTATGACTACAACTTTGTTCTTAAAATCCATACGTCATTCAATGACTGGTGAAGATAAAGCGGTTTCTATTGAGTCGCCTTGTTAATCTTACTTAATGCAAATTTTACTAACAAAACCCAAGTTACTACAATTGGGACATAATAGGTAGCAATTCTCCAACCAATAACTGCATTCCACTCTAATCCCTTTTCTGGCATTACAAAATTAAATGGATCCAAATTATTTAGATATGCTACTATACCAAATTCAGCTAAACCTGAACCACCAACTGTTATAGGTAGATTTCCAATTGCATTTGCAGCCATTACAGCCATCACAGATTCAAAAAAATCTGTTGCAAAACCAACACTGTTTGCAATAATTAAGAATGAAATTCCATAAAACATCCAAGAAACTAGAGATGTGATAAAACCAACTGTGAAAACTTTTTTTGATTTTGGAGAGCCTAAATTTTCTCGGCTCATGGTGCAAACTTCTTCTATGTATCCATTGGTTTGTTTAACATATTTTTCACCTCGTTCCTTTCCCAATTTAGTAATTAAACTAGCTAAAACCCTTGGTAGTTGAAATGTGTGCTTTGCTGATGCAAAGAACAAAACCACCCAAAGTGCTGTTACTGTAATGCTTGTCCCTAAAACTATGGCAGCAACTACATAAGCGCCACTAAGTAATGCAAGTATTCCTGCAAGAATTGATAAAACACCTGCGGCAAAAACCTCAGTTACTATATCAAGCAATGCAACCCATGACGCCTTTGATGTAGTCACCCCTCTTTTTTTCATGTAGTAAATTACAGCAAATTCGGCGCCGACAAACATTGGTGTTGTGAATTTTATGAATTCGCTACCTACTCTCATCGCTGTTAGACGTTTAATGGAATCAAATGGGCCAAGAAATGCTCTTGCAATGTATGCTAGTTTAACTCCTTGTAATCCAAGTTTTACCATGAATGCGAGTGCTGCCAAGGTAAATGGAACAATGCCTATAGCAAACACGTCTTGGGGTTTGATATCAAACTGGATAATAATTATAATTATAGGAATTAGTGTGGCAGGAATAACTGCTAGTCGCCAATTCATTGAGGTTTTTTTTATGGATTCAAATATAAGCTAATAAAAAAAATATTTTGTCGAAAGATTGAAAGTTATTTTTGTTACAGGCACAGCGGGAGCAGGAAAGTCACTATTGACTTCTAAAATTAAGGAATATTATGCTAAAAATTCATCATTTGCTGTAACGCTGAATTTGGATCCCGGTGTAGGCAAATTACCATACTCTCCAGATGTAGATGTCAGAGATTATGTTGATCTTAACTCTCTAATGGAACAGTACGAGCTTGGTTCAAATGGTTCTCTAATAATGGCGAATGATCTAATTGCAACAAAGATTGATGAGATACAAACTGAGATTGATACCATAAATCCAGATTATCTCATAGTAGACACACCAGGTCAAGTTGAATTATTTGCATATCGCGCTAGTGGACCGTTCTTTGTAAAAAATCTCAATGCTGAAGAAAAAGTTAACCTGTTCTTATATGATGGAACTATGATTACATCCCCAGCTAATTTTGTATCGTTAAGTTTGCTCTCTACATCAATTAGATTGCGCTTGGGTTTACCAACAGTTAACGTATTGACAAAAACAGATCTTATTCCAGACAGTCTGGAAAAAATACTTGAGTGGTCGTCAGATGAATATGGTTTGGAAGACGAGGTTTCAAAAGAAGTTGATGGAGAAACGCTTCCGCTGATTTCAGACATGCTTCAGAGCCTAAACAAAAATGAGTTCCTTGATGATCTAATTCCAGTATCAAATGCTACAGGAGAAGGAATGGTAAACCTTGAAAGCGCATTAAGCAGAATTATTAACTTGGGCGAGGAAGTAGAAGACTAATGGTAAAATCAGTAACAGTTCGTGCACCGTGCTCTACGGCAAACCTAGGTCCAGGATTTGATGTGTTTGGTTTGGCACTTGATGCGTTTTATGATGAAGTAACTGTAACAAAAAAACCAAAATCGTTTGGAATTAAAATTGTAAGTTCAGATGACATTCCGTTGGATCCAAAAAAGAACACTGTTGGAATAGCTGCAAAAGCTATGATGGGGGATTTGCCTTCTGCTCAGAAGACGGGGTTGGA
>CAYQPZ010000050.1:0-6845 GCA_964419505.1 uncultured Candidatus Nitrosopelagicus sp.
AAACAATACCAACAAGTAAGATCACATCTGTTTGTAACTATCATATTTGCAAGTCCACTATGTGACAAGTGATTAGTACAAAGTCCACAGTTGTTTGGACATGAACATTTGTCTTCCATTATGACGTTTGGTGAATGTGCACCTTTTCCGTCAACCCAATATGTACTGAATTTTTTGTACATATCATAAGAACCAAAATACAGTTCTTCAGTTTCTCCATGTGTTGGACAAACTTTGGACATAAAGACTTGGTTGTCTCTCTCAAAAACTTCAGCATCCAAAATCATGTTACAATCAGGACAAATACTTTGGGTGAATCTAATAGTGGATTTCTTTCCCTGTGTCTTTGCTGACTGATTGGAAATCTGAATTAATGCCATTTAATCAAATTCGTCAAAGATAGTATTTAATGCAATTCCTACTATCCACCTGTTGAAAGAGGTATAGATCAAATATTCAATTTAAATAGCAAAATTAGCAATCGAACATATGAGCATTTCTGATAAAGTAAGAAAATCACTTGAAAAGATAGGTCTTACCAGTTACGAAATTCGTACATACACTGCATTAATAAATAGTGGAGAGCAAAATGCGTCAGAACTTAGCAATAAGTCAGGTGTTCCTTATTCTAAAATCTACGAAGTGCTTGGAACTCTGGAAGAAAAAGGATGGATTTCTTCTGATGAATCTAGACCAACGAAATATATTGCAAAATCTCCAACAACTGCACTTGAGACTACAAAACAAAATGTAGACACAGAATATTCAAATAATCAAAATAAAATCTTGACTGAGCTTATTCCGTTGTATGAAAAAAGTGGAACCAGTGAAAAACCGGATATTTGGTTTATTTCAGGTACAATGAACATTGTTTCTAAAATTATGGAGATGGTGGAGAATTGTAGAAAAGAAGTAATGATTGCTGTTCCACAAGCAGGTGAAGAAATTGTAAAACAAGCACTGCCAAAACTAAGACAATTACATGACAAAGGAATAGAAATCACAATTCTAACATCAGATAGTCTTGATAAGGAATCACTAAAGTCAATCTCTCGGGTTGCAGATGTGAAAGTAAAAGAAGGGCTTTTTGGAGGTGGTATAATTTCCGATAAGAGATATGTGGTTATCCTACTTGGTCCTGAAATAAGTAGCTCTACTTCATCCGAAATAGTAGCTATATGGGCAGATCACTCAGGATTAGCAGGGTTTGCCAGAGAATACTTCGAATATTTGTTAAAGGATGCAAAAGTGGTGAAATAAATCTAAATTGTACTCATGAAAACTATTGAAAATTTATTAAAACAAAGTTATTTGAAGATATTATGGATGAATTAGAAAACGAAGAAGTTCTTTTTGTGGGTACTGCTGACGCAGAACACACAGAGATGTATTTGAAGGCAGTTTGGCATATTAAAGAAAAAGGCGATGATGTTAAAATAAGTACAATTGCAAAGAGGCTAAATGTTAGACAACCAAGTGTAGTCCAAATGTTGAAAAAACTATCAAAAAGAGAACTTGTAAACTATAACAAAGCAGGTGTCACCCTAACAGAAAATGGAGAACAAATTGCGGCGTCTATGATCAGAAACAGTCGTTTATTAGAGGTCTTAATGTCAAGTGCACTGAAAATTGATATTGATGAAGAGATGGTATGTGGAATTGAGCATCATATGAGTAAACAGTTCACTAATGCTCTATGTGTAATGTTAAAATGTCCTAGTAAAAGCCCTAGAGGACGTGATATACCAATGGGTGAATGTTGTAAGACTTCTAGAAGTGAAGTTTAGTTACAAAAGATGATATACTAAAAAAATGTGATGTAGTTATGGCATGTTTTTGTGGGTGTGAAATTTTTGAAAAACATGTTGATGGTAAAATTGTAGGATGTGTCAAATGCAACCATGGGAGACAAAATCATGATGATGAATGGAGAGAGGCTGCTAGAAAAAATGAGCAGCAATCTCAAAAACGTGATACAGACTTTGGATAATCATTCGCCAATAATTTTTACTAAAACTCTTTTACTTCTTTGACCATCAAATTCGCCATAAAAGATTGATTCCCATGGTCCAAAATCTAGATTACCATCAGTTATTGCAATAACAACTTCCCTACCCATAACTTGACGCTTTAGGTGGGCATCTGCATTATCTTCACCAGTGTCATTATGCTTATACTGTTCAATTGGGTCATGTGGAGCAAGCTCTTCTAACCACTTGTCATAATCATGATGTAATCCACTTTCATTATCGTTGATAAACACACTTGCAGTGATGTGCATTGCATTTACTAAACAGATCCCTTCTTTGATTGAACTTTTTTGAACCAGTTCTTCAATATTAGATGTGATATTAACAAATTCTTTCTTTGATCTTGTTTTGAATGTAAGATATTCTGTGAGTGATTTCATTAGATTTCTTAATGTCTCTACTCATAAAAATTCTAAGGTGCAGGCTCAGAACTCAAGATCCCTATCATCAAATCAAAGGATATTTTGCATCATCGCCTGCATTTTGGATTAACTATGGATATTCTTGAATCTTTCAATAAGCTTGATATTTGAGATATTTTTCAAGTAAGAAATGGTTACAATTAATGCCCCATCGTCATTAGAAAGTTTTCGAAGATTTATCATGACAAGCACATGTAGTTCTTTTGCACCTCGTAGTTATCTAGAGGATCCAGAAGTTTTTCCAACACGTGAAGAAGATAAAGGATCTATCTATGTTGAAGCTGCAGATGAAGTAACATTAAAAAAAATTGGAGATATTACATTTGTTAACGCACGTGATGTTTTAGGAATTATTTATTCATCAAAAAGTGGAAATACAAAACTGAAATGGCGCCAGATTCGAAAAAATAATGGTAAAGTGCTTGGTGAGGCATCAACTCATTCTTTGGTGAATTTGGCTGAAGGTGGGGTTATAACATTGGACTGGGTTGAAAACTATGTTAAAAAGAAATCAGAAGAGCAGTCTGAAAAAATGACAAATTAGTTATTTTTTTACTAGTTAATTTTAGAATAAGGTATGATTTCAAAAACTCTGGATGAAAATACTATCTCTTTTATCGCAGAGGAATCTGATGATCTGTTAACAATTCGTCGTTTAATAAAAAAAGGTGACAAGATTGTTGGAGAAACAACACGTGTAATAAAGCAAGAAAAAGAATATTCAAGACCAGATAAAGGTGAAAGGATCAAGATTAGATTAGCAATTGAAGTTGAAAAGGTCTCGCTGGACGATGTGTTAGACAGAATTCGTGTTGGAGGAACTATTACAGAATCAAATAATGATGCAGTTCCTCATGGCTCACACCATTCATTTATTGTAAAAATAGATGAGCCATTTAATCTTGTAAAGAAAAAATGGACTCAGATGGAAAAGAAACTTGCTACGAAAAAACAACATGGAGCAACATTTGTACTAGTTGCAATAGATACTGGAGATTGTGGAATTGGTAGACTAAAAGGAACACATTTGTATCTTTTACCAAATATGTATTCTGGTTCAAGCGGAAAAAGGTACAAAAGTAATTTCAAAATTGAAAAATTCTTTGATGATGTGATTAAGGCTTTAACAACAATTGTTCAGAAAGATGATACAGTAATAATTTTTGGACCTGGAGAGACACGAAAGAAATTTGGTAACTTTCTTTCAAATACTACACTAGGACAAAAAATCCAAATTAAAGTGGTTGAAGGTATTGATTCTGGTGGTGAAGATGGAATTCATATTTTTACCAAATCAGATAGTATGAAAGAAATAATGTCTAATAGTAAACTTGCAAAAGTGACTAAAATTATAGATCAGGTCATGTTTCTGGCTAACAAAACCAGTAAAAAATTTTCAATGGGCTTGGCAGAAACTCGTAAGGCAAATGAATTCGGTGCAATAGAATCATTGGCCTTTTCTGAAAGAGTCATTCAAGATTCTGACGAGCAAGAAGTGATGGACTTCCTAAATGATGTAGAATCAAAAGGTGGTGAACTCTACAGTGTTGATGGCACTACGGATGTAGGATTAAGGGTTTCTGGATTGGGTGGAATTATTGCACTTCTTAGATTTCCTGTTGATGGTTAAACTGTAGAGTCTACAACCCATTTTAGATATGGCTTATTCATCGAAATCGGATTAATTTCTACAATTTCTGGAACACCATACGGATGAAGTTTTTCTAATTCTTTTTTTAAAGGCTGTAATTTTGTTTTGGTGGTTTTGAATAATGCTAAATATTCTGATTGATTCTCAATTTTTCCTTTCCAAGAATAAACTGATGAAATTTTTGTAATGTTCACACATGCTACGAGTTTTTTCTTGACTAGTTGATTAGCAATCTTTGTGATTGTTTTCTTATCAGGAAATGTTGAGATAATAATCACAGGTTTCATAGTAACCGATAAATGTATGAGATTAAAAAAAATTACCTATACCATGGAACTAGACTTTATTACACAGAATGCAATAATTTACGTCCTAATGGCTTGGGTTGCAATTTTTGTTACAGCAAAAGCGCTTAAAGCCGAGAGATTTGGATTTACAATTAAACCATATAGCCTTACTTACAAAAATTACAAAGTTCAATCGGCATTAACTAGATTATTAGGTAGAACCAGACGTGGGATTCGTGTTTTTGCTGATGTAAGTGTTATTGCAGGGTTTCTAATGATGGGATTCGCTTTCTGGTTCTTGCTTCAGAATATTACAAACTTCTTCACACAGCCAAGTGAATTTGCAGAACTCACAGTTTTAATTCCAGGTGTAACATTAACTTCTGCTTCTGCAATTTTGTACTTTTTACTATCCATTCCAATAGTATTAGTGATTCATGAAGGAGCCCATGGAATTGTCGCAACACTTGAAAAAATCAAGATAAAAACTGGGGGTTTTGCAATTTTCATTGCAATGTTTGCAGGATTTGTAGAACCCGATGAAGAAGAATTTGATAAGGCAAAAAAAATATCAAGGTTAAGAGTAATTGGTGCAGGAGCAACATCAAATGTTATCTTTGCATTTGCACTAGGAGCAATTCTTCTAACAAATCCATTATTTGCGATAATAATGCCTGAACCATTTCTAGGATGGTTTTATGAGTCACCAGAGGGTGTCTTAGTATTATCAGTAATTGAGGGTGGTGGAGCAGAAAAAGCTGGGATTCAAACTAATGACATTATTACAAAAATTAATGATGTTGGTATAGTGAGCCCGATGGATTTCCAGAAAGTTGAGCTGTCGCCAGGTGACACAGTTAACGTTACAATTCTAAGAGATGGGCAACAAACAATTATTCCTGTAATTATTATGGCTTCACCGGATGACCCTGAGAGAGGTCTTGTTGGAATAATGCGTGATAATAATATGGCTTTCAAGCCGGTTTACAACTTTATTGAATGGAATAATCCACAACTTTCAATGTTTTTGCTTTGGTTATGGATGATATCATTTTTCATAGGAATCATCAACATGCTTCCTCTTCCAATCCTAGATGGTGGCAAGTTTATCCAAACCATAATTGATAAAAAGATGTCTGAAAAGTCGGTAAATGGAACAATGATGGCAATCTATGCATTTACATTCATTATATTTGGATTGAATATTGGATTATCGTATTACAAGTCTGGTTGGTTTACAATCTAAAGAATGAGATATTAAACAATAGACTAATTCCAAAGTATGCAATGTGGCAAGTGTCAAAATACGGCAGTTTATACCAGAAAATATAGTGGTGAAAGCCTTTGTTCTGAATGCTTTTCAAACTCTATTCTGAGAAAAGCGGCAAAAACCATCTCAAAATACAGGATGATAAAACACAATGATTTGGTATGTGTCGGTGTTTCTGGTGGAAAAGATTCCCTTGTGCTGCTTGACACACTAAAAAAAATGTCACAGTCACACAATTTCAAAATTATAGCAGTCACAATAGATGAAGGAATTCCAGGATACAGAGATGAGGCTTTGGATATTGTTAAAGAATTCTGTACCAAATTAGACGTTGAATTCAAGACATATTCGTACAAAAATCTCTTTGATCTTACATTATCAGAGTCATTAGAACTGCGAGACGATGAAAAAACGTCATCCTGCTCCATTTGTGGAACTTTCAGAAGAAGAGCATTGGATCATGCTGCAAAGGAAATTGGTGCTAATGTAATTGCAACGGGTCACAATCTTGATGACACATTACAGACATTCCTGATAAATACACTATCAGGGGATACTAAAAAGATTGGATGGATGGATCCTGAAAATGAGGGAAAAGAACTTAGAAAAATAAAACCACTATCAGAAATTTATGAATCTGAGATTGTATTTTATGCATTTACCAATAATTTACCATTCCAATCAGAGCCATGTCCTCACATGAATGAAGGAATTAGAACCGAAATTCGTGAATTTCTGAATTCGTTGGAAGAGCATAGGAGTGGGATCAAGAATAACATGTATCACTCAATTCTAAAAATATCTAATATTGTCAAGGCTGCCGACGAAAAAGAAAAAAGAAATTGTCAGATTTGCGGAAATGAGTGTAGTGGGGCAATTTGTTCTGTATGTAGCATGATTTCTAACCTGAAAAATGACTGATCCTAATTCAAATATAAGATTCAATTCAAAGTAAGATTGTAGTAGGGAGGATCAGGGTGCCAGCCGTGCCCTATTCTGAAACCGGCTATATGCAGAGATCAGCAACTGCTGGGTAAATCTCTAGATAGGTAATTCCCGCTTGGTGTGCGGAAATGAAATCACGCCGAGGCGGGTGGTTGCAGGACTAGGATTATCCGAAGGGATAATTCCTAAGACCGAACCATCGAAAGGGATGAGGTCCGGGAGGGAGCAATCCTAAGGTGG
>CAYQPZ010000051.1:0-6546 GCA_964419505.1 uncultured Candidatus Nitrosopelagicus sp.
AGTGTTTGACCACCACTATGCGCCTCCGGCATAAACCTTGCAAATGCAACTAGATTGAGATTTGCAGCATTAACAATAATTTCGATTGCAAAAAGCATTCGTATTGCGTTTCGTTTTACAGATAATCCATAAATTCCAATGCCTAACAGGGCAATGGAAACCAGTACAAATTCAATCAGTTCGTTGGTCATTTTTTATAGTATCTTCCCTACGTGCAAGAATCAGTGCTCCCATTACTGATCCTGCTAAAATTAAAGCCATCAAAATAAGAGCTGGCCAATAATAAGTTAGGAAATCAACTCCAATTTCTCGAAAGTCAACAGGATCTGAATCTGTCGTAACAGATTTTATTCCTGAATCTAGTATAATTGCACCTAGTGCCACCATTGTTATTAACATAAGACCAATTCCTGCGAACTTTCTTTTTGGATCTTCAATTTTTTTGAAGATTAATTCTCTTTTGACAAGCATTACTGTAAATAAAATTAAAACTGCAATAGAACCAACATATACTGCAAGTTGGAACATGGCAACAAATGGTGAATCAAGCATTACATAGAATCCTGCAACTCCTCCTAAAGTTCCCATTAATGCAATAGAACCATAAACTAATGAGCGAAGTTCAAGTGCAGCAACTGCTGAACCTATTGTTAAAACAGCAATTGCAAGAAACAGTGCGTCAGCCATGTCTTGCCCCTCTCTTATCTATAATCAACTCACTATCTTGTTGTACCTGTGGTTTTACTTGCATCTGGGCAGGTGTGTAAATCAACCCTTCTTTTGTAAAAGATGACAATTCGTAGTCATTTGACATGTAAAGTGCATAAAACGGGCATGCATCAACACATAGTCCACAGAAAACACATTTTCCATAATCAATTTGCGGCATTATTGCTTTTTTGTTATGTTTCCATGTTTCGGGAACCTTAACCATCGCTATTGCTTCTGCAACACCCTCACATGCAATTGAACAAAGCTGGCATCCGGTACAATAATCATGAAAGAGCATATGTCTACCTTTAAGACCTGCAATACCTACACCTGTAGTTGGATCAAATTGATATCCATCTCCAACAAATTTGAGTTTTTGTTCCGGATATCTCAGAGTGAAACGTTTTCTAGCAATATGTTTTGCACCAGAATTTAATGCTTTGATAATACCGGTTGCTGTTCCCATTACAAAAATCCCTCCGGACCTAGAACACCAGCATACAACAATCCAAGTGCAATGAATATGTTAACGAATGCTAAACCAATCAACTTGTACCAGCCAATATGCAATAACATATCAATTCTGATTCTTGGAAAAACGCCCCTTGGTAACAAAATGAAGAATATTACTACTACAGTTTTTAAAAGAAACCAGATAACTCCACTAAAGAACAGCTGCCCGCTAGTATGTTCCAACAACCCATGCTTTTGTAGAATCCATTCGTTTGGATCTTCATCAAATAATGGTAAGCCTGGTGTACTCACAGTCAACAGTGGATCCCCTTTAAAGTCAGAAATTGGTAAACCTTCAGTGATAATTTGTTCGTCAAGTGGTGGCCAGATAACTGGACCGGTCCAACCTCCTAGGAAAATTGTTACAAATAACGCAGCAAACGCAAAGAGTTTCACATAAGAGCCAAGCTGAACAAGACCATACATCATACCAGATAATTCTGTTAGCCATCCAGCTACAATCTCACTTTCTGCTTCAGGTAAATCAAACGGAATTCTTTCAAGTTCTGCTAACATGGCAGTAAAGAATACGATAGCACCAATCGGCATAAAGATAATCCAGGGGAAGCTAGATTGTGATTCTACAATCTCATTGAGGTTCAGGGTTCCTGTAAGAATTACTACTCCCAATAGCGATAAGATTAATGGAATCTCAAATGATACCATTTGATGAAGTGCTCTAATACCTCCAATGAATGGGTATTTACTATTAGCAGACCAAGCTGATAAAATTGTGATGATTGGAAAGAATCCAATTACTGCAAATACAGCTATTAAACCAACATCCAAATCTGCAACAACCCAACCTCCAGGTGCGACAGGAATTAACGAAACAAATGCAGCTGCAGTACCAACAAACAAAATAGGTGCAACCCAGAAAAGAGGTTTGTCAGCTTTGGCAGGTATAATGATTTCTTTCGAAATTAATTTAAGACCATCCGCTGCTAGTTGTAGTATTCCCTCAACCTTTCCACAATAAAATGGACCTACTCGTAACTGAAGTTTTGCAAGCATTTTTCTTTCTACAAAGATAGTTCCAGCTGCAATTAGAGCTGCGAATCCAAATCCTGGAAATGCTGCAATTCTAAACAAATCAGAATGTATTAGTGATTTAACAAGGGGAATTGCCATATCAGGATGAAATAGCCAAGTGAATGCAAGAAATGCTGTTAATAACTCTCCTTCAATTACTGGCAGATCCATATAGAATAGTACAACCTGTATTGCAGGAATTGCAATTAGTGTTACAAGAATAATTATCCAAAAAATATTATCAATGATTGATTTTAGGAAATATGCTAAACGAAATTTTGGTGCAATAACTGACATTTATCGGTCTGCCTCCACTGGCCAATAGTTTAGACTCCAATAAACTGCTGGCATATTTCCAAGTTTTTCACCTTTTAACAAATATGGTAATGCAATTAAGTTCCTAAATGAACCAGGACTAATTTTTAACCTATAGGGCTGTGGCTGGCTTTTTGAAATAATATGCATGCCTGCAGAACCTCGACCAGATTCAACTCGACGATATACTTCGTCATCACCGCCTTTTGGATTTGGTTTTAGTTTTGTTCTAATCGAACCTGACTTTGGCAATTTTTCAAGCGCCTGACGTATAATATTACAGCTCTCCAGCATATCAAGCCATGGAATTTTTGAGCGAGCATAGGAATCACCCTCTTTTAGGACATTGGTGTGAACATCTAATTCCTCATAAACATCATATGGTTCCTTTACTCGTATATCAAAGTCAACGCCACTAGCGCGTAAAACAGAACCAGTCGTTCCAAGTCTTATTGCATCATTTGTTGAAAGAACTCCTGCACCTTCAGTTCGAGCCTTTAAAATTGGATTGTCATAAAATATATCTGCATACTCTTTGATTCTCTTTTCAAAATAATTCACCTGTCTTAAACACACATCTTCAAAATTTGGTGGTACATCATTTCGTATACCACCAGGAACAAAATATGAATGAGTGACTCTAGCTCCAGTCATCTTTTCTAGTAGATCAATGAGTAATTCTCTATCACCTGCTGGCCACATGAACATTGTAGAATGACCAAGGAATATTCCATAGATTGCTAGCCAATACTGTATATACACACATCTATTCAATTCAGCTGCGATCACTCTAATGTATTTTGCACGCTCAGATACTTCTATTCCAACAAGATCTTCTACCCCTAAAACATACGGATATAGAATATTACACGAGTCATGAATTACTGGACGTTCTAAATGTGGAATGTTTAAAATATAATTTCTAACCTCAGCCATTTTTTCTTCGCCTCTGTGTACATAACCAGGATCAGGATCTGCATCAACGATGTAATCACCATCAATCCTTACAATCAATCTCATGTGTCCAGAACCTGGGTGCTGTGGTCCAACATTTAGAGTCATTATTCGATCATCAACCGTATCCAATTGTAATCCAGGAGGCAGTTGATTTGTTGTATTAGGTGTTAATTGTTCAGTCATTTTATCTACCCTTTAATTTAAAGTCCTTCCTCATCGGTGGAATATCTGCCCAATCTTCAGGCAACAATAATCGTCTATTATCTGGATGACCGTCAAAGTAAACACCTAACATTTCAAAGCACTCTCGCTCATGAAATTCTACACTATAGAAAATATCTCTCAAACTAGGAAGTTTAGTGGAATCATTTCCGGGAACTGGTATATCTTCTCGTGGTGCTCTTGTAGATAAAGCCAAAATCTGTTTTGAGAATCTATTATCAGTGTAAGAGCCTAAATGATAAGTTATCTCAATCTCTTTTTCATCTGGAAAATCGGTTCCAGTTACAGATTCAGCGTGATCAAAAGGTGTTTTTTCACTAATGAATTTTGCAACTTCTAGAATTTTTTCTTTCTTTACATTTACTCTTGTTCGAGTTTCTTTGATATAACCAACATCAACATCTTCACCAAATTCATCTTTGATTCCATCAATGAAACTTTTTTCAAAAGCAGGTGCCGATGGTTCTTCTTTTTCTGGTTTTGCCACAACTGGTTTCTGTTGTTCTATTGCTGGAGATTCTTTCTTCTCTTCTTTAGATGTAGAATCTTTATTATCTGTAGAACTCATTTTTGTAACCTATCTAGCCTTCATCCTTTTGATTTTTTCTTGCAGTAACATACATCCTTGTATTAATGTCTCAGGTCTAGGAGGACAACCTGGAACATACACATCTACTGGTAATACACCATCAATTCCTGGTAACACGTTATACGAATCAAAGTACAAACCGCCAGTTATTGCACATGCACCCATAGCAATAACATATTTTGGTTCTGGCATTTGATCATAAACCAGTCTAAGTCTTGGTGCCATCTTTCTTGTTATAGTTCCCTGTACTACGACAAGATCACACTGACGAAGTGAACCAAATGCTTCGATTATACCAAATCGTTCAACATCATATCGTGGACCAGAAGCTGCCCCAAACTCAACGCTACAACATGCAGTTTCAATGTGTACTGGCCACAGTGACCACATTCTACCCCAATCAAGTGCATAACCTAAAGGCTTGTCAATTGCTTTGTATAATATATCTCCAAGTTTTCCAACAAACACGTTTGCATTTTGTGGTGTGATAAGTTCTTTTAACAATTTTGTCGCTCTCCATGCATTTCGTTGTTAAAAATATATACAATTACCATATCTCTCTCCTTTTTGATTGATACAATGCAAATGCCATCGCGGCAAACATTACAGCCAAAAATGCAATTATTGGTAAGGTTGCAGTTCTTGGCATATCTAAAATTGTACTTCCCCAAGCATACAAGAAAATTGCCATAACATCAAAAATTACAAACATCAAAACGTACGCATAATACTGCATCATAAAATGAGTTCTTCCAGCGCCTGATGGAACTTGACCACATTCCATAGGTAATGTTTTTACTGGATTTGGTCTTTTCTTATTTTCAGGTGAAATCATTCTGGATATCAAAAGAGCTGGTGCTACTGCGGCACATGCAAAACCAAACATCAACAAAACATTACTGTAGGATGCTACACTCTCGCCAACCAAGTTAGCACGACTCCATGCGCAGAAAATATAAAGCTATATCCATTTTTTTCGATCAAATTTTACTAAGTCATAAGACTTGATATATGACAATAAACCCAAATTTTTATGGTAGATGTTGGAGATCAAGCACCTGATTTTGAATTAGTTGACATAGAATTAAAGTTCAGGAGATTAGATGAATTCAAAGGGAAAAAAGTAGTCATTTCATTTTTTGTTGCCGCAAGCTCTCCAGTATGTGAGGTGGAGCTCTGTACTTTTAGAGACTCCTTAAATCAGATCTCAGATCTGGGTGCTCAAGTGATTGCAATTAGTAACGATGGTCCATTTGCAAACAAAGCATTTGCAGAAAAAAACAACTATAATTTCCCAGTTCTCGGAGATTATCAAAGTAAAACTATACGTGACTACGATGTGTTATTACCTGACTTACTACACGTAAAAGATTACAATGCAGCAAAACGTTCAGTTTTCATTTTAAATGAAGAGCATAAAGTGATTTGGAAATGGATTGTTGACGATCCGTTAAAGGAACCAAATTATGAAGAGATTATGCAAGTCCTGAAATCAAATTAATTATTCAATTTCAGACAGAATATCATTTTTGTTTACAGAGTTTCCTTCTTTAATTTTAATACTTTTTACAACACCATCTTTATGTGATTTTACAGATACTTGCATCTTCATTGATTCAAGTACGCAAAACACATCGCCTTTTTTTATCTCATTACCTTCTTCTACATTAATTGAAATTACTTTTCCAGGAATCTGACTACGCAGATTAAGTTGAACATTATCAGTGTCAGACCCACCTGAATTTTTGTATACAATCTCATCTAAATGTGAATTCATGTTAATGGTAATTGGAACACCATCAACAACAGTTTTCATCTCAGATGTTTGATTCTCAATATATTTTACAGTATGAAATTCATTATTCATGACAAACTCCATTCCGTTTGGAGTAATGCTTAGAATTTGAATGATATATTCGTTATCTTGAATCTTAACACGATATTCATCATCTGAAATTTTTTCAAGGACTTCTCCATTGAAAATGTTTTTAGAATCTTCTAATTTGTAATCCATCCTACATACCACCGATTGTATTTTTCCATGATGAGCCCGAGTGATTTTGAGATTTTACTATACTTTGGAAAAACTCAGAATACATAATTGCAGATGCAATAGCAGGAATTTCCTTTTCTTTTTTATCATTCTTTAGATCTTCCTCCAACCTTTCAATCATTCCAAATCTTTTCAAAAAGTCAGTTGATAACTG
>CAYQPZ010000052.1:0-6501 GCA_964419505.1 uncultured Candidatus Nitrosopelagicus sp.
GAGAACAACCTGGATATGAAGAGGCAACGGACTTTGCAGCAACTGTCTGCCCTGTTGGTTCTGATGCCGTCTTCGTTCAAGATTCGTGGCAAATAGTAGACAAGTATGATCGTTCATTGGGATTGGTATACTGTAATGATATGATGTTGAATGAGATGCTTCTAAGCAGTGGTCATGCAGAAATTTTTAAAATTTTTTGTGATGAAAGCGAGTTTGGAACTCAAGATTGGGCAGTACAGTATGGATGCTCTTAGATTATTTACAATAGGAAAATTTCTCTAAAGTTTAGTGTTCCTCTTAGTTCTTTGTAGGATCTCCACTTAGAATGTTCAACACATGTTCGACTATATCTGCTCGACCACCTTCATGAATATTATCCCTAATTGGGTTTGAGCCCATACTGACGAAGGCAAGATGGTTCTCTCCCACAGGAAAGGTCATTCGCGTAAGTTTCTCGAACGCTGCAACAGCATATTGCCCTGGACCAATTTTTGGTGTAAGCTGTTTTCGTGCCTTCCATGAACTGGCTGCGCGTTTTAGAGATGCGGCTGTTTCTACTTCACTCAAGTAGTTGTCAACTCCATCTTTGTGCATGGTAGCCATGATGTTACCATCTGTATCTGCTATTATGCAATGTCGAATGTTTGGATCAGATTTCATTATTCGGCCCAACAAAACTTCATATTCCATCTATACTATACGACACCGTTGGATTTACGTATTTCTAGAATTTTCATATAGTAGAACTATTCTTTCAGAAAACCGCTCATGTGGGGAAGAACTTTTCGTATGTGTTCCAACTCACTCTTTATCTTTAGAACTGCTAACGCCCCATCCATTTTTTCATCATTATACTTCTTGCAGGTAATATCAATTCGCTCCAGAACTCCTTCTATTCTTTTGATGTCCAGCAACAATTCGTGTGGAACGTCCTTGTCTTCTACCATATTTTTCTCAATCTTTATTCTGATTTAAATTAATAATTCCAAACGTTTATGACTTCTAGCAATATGGCAGAAACAGTTTGGTTTGCACGCCAACATCTAGGGAGATGGCTCAAGTCGTCTCTCTAGAACATTTTATTATTAATTTTCTTACTTAAAATCGCCTTTTGAAAGCCAGCCGTCTTTCTTGTCAGGCTTTTCTTCCTCAAAGAATGACTTTCTTTCAAGTTTCGGCATCCACGTTCGTTCCTTTTTTGGCTCTTGTTGGTATGACTCTTGTGGTTGTGGCTGTTCTTTTCCAGCATTTTTTGCTTTTAGCTTTCTCATCAACCTAGGAAGTATTCGTACGAGTGGGAACAAGAAGAATATGAAATAAATCCACATGCCGCCAGTTGGGTCTTCCATGTATGTTAATAGTGAAATGAGTATTAATACTATATTGATGTGACATGATATCATGGATACGGTCTGTCCCAAGTGCAAGCGAGATCTTCGACTGCATTCAAAAAAAGAACTGATCAAGTGTTCACTCAAGTATTGGACATCTGACTGGAAAACCAAGAAATGATATAATTTTTGATAGATTATAGAATAGAGCCACCTAACGTGAAACTGAATTTATCAAATTCCTAACAAAAAGAAAATCAATTCGTCTCCTATAGTTTCCATCCTTTCGCAGACCCTTGTATGGAGCAAAGAAGACATCATGAGTATTCTTTCGAATTTTTTCTAGTTTTTTGTTAAGAATTTGGATATCTTCATTTACATTCCCTTTATTCACTTTAATTTTAGTAAAATGCCTATCACTAATCTTCATCTTTCTTGGTTTCATAATGCCATTGTCGTCTTTTCTTTTGATTTCACTGGGTGGGCAAAAGCGTATTGTGGCCTTTGCTGTATTATCAAAACAAACTACACCAAGATTACCTCTATCAGAATTAAAAACCATCTTCATTCCTTTGTTTACCTTTGGCGGCATGTATGATTCCAGTTCCTTTAGTGTGCCAAGTCGTTTCGTATCATTGAAAATTTTTGTATCCTTTACTTTTTCTTTTACAAAAAGTGCAAGGCAGACTGGATTTTCGGTATCCATGAATATCTTACTATTGATAAAAATCACAGTATCCAATCTTTCTTTAAACTTCGGTGTTCTCATAGCCCACACAAGAAAAGTTCCGGGAATAATGAATGCTACATAATCACAATTGTTTAGTGCAATTTCAAGGCAGTGCTTGTAAATATTGTCATATTGTATAGTTGGAAATTTCAAACCAAGTCTTCTTGCCGCATAGCTTGCAAGCCATGGCGGATTTGTGATACATACTTCGTAATTTTTAGGAAATGCCTTTAGGGTGTCCTTTTTCTGGACATCTGGGTCTTTTGGACTAATATCATACGACTGGAATGATTTGCAAAAACCTGCTTCTTTTAGCATTCTGATAATATGGTTTTTACCCGCAAATGGTTCTAAAACTTTCAAATTTTTCAGAGAAATTTTACGTGCCCAATTTTTGAATGGTTCTAATTGGAATGGATTTCCCATAGTGTAGTAAACTCCATCTTCCTTTTTCTTTGATAGTGCGTCACCGTAAAATTTGGAATGTTTTTTCTTCTTATTCATAATTTATTCAAAGACTAGTCACTTTTTATTACTTTTAGCTTACAGATCTAGCAGATATCGTAAAGTGATTTGTTCACCTTCCTGAATATCCATTTCATGAAATGTTGGTGATTTTATTTCTACTTTGAATCCATGTTTTTTAATATCGATCTCTTCACCCCAAAGTTCTGCTTGGATTTTATATTCAGATCCACTTTCAATTTTGACTGAAATTCGTTTTACAGCAAACCCATCAGTTATTGTCAAAATAATAATCTCTTCAAGCCAATTATATAACAAATATCGAAGATCTTTTCCTGTTACTGACAGACGCTTCATAGTTTTTTCTTCAATCTTTGATGAATCAATAATAGTCTCTACTACGGATTTTCCAGCGACTTGAAATGCAGAAGTTAAATCCGGTGCAGTGACTTCAATTATTGCGTCTGTTGAATGCTCAAGGTGCCTATAACTCATTTCCTTTTTTTACAACCTCCGTTATTAATTAGTTCTAATAGCAAAGTCTAAATGCATTAATTCGATTTTTTGTGTGAATGGATCTTCCCAGAGGAATGAAAGACTTTGAGAATAGTGAATTTTCAAAAATTGAATTTGTAAGAGAAAAATTTTTGGAGACGTCAGAAATTTTTGGTTTCAAACTAATGGAACCATCTCCAATCGAATCTATCTCCACACTAGAAGTAAAAAGTGGAGAATCGATTAAAGACGATATTTATTTTTTTAAGGATAAGGGTGAAAGAGAAATTGCATTAAGATTTGACTTTACGGTTGGTCTTGCACGATTTGCAGTCTCTCAGAAATCCATGAAACTTCCTGCAAAGATCTCGGCATTTGGTGGAGTATGGAGATATGATGAGCCACAAAAAGGTCGGTATAGGTTTTTTCATCAGTGGGATATTGAAATTTTTGGGAGAGCAAATCTAGAGTATGATGCTGAAATAATTGAATTCACGTCAAGATTTTTCTCCAAACTTGACCTACAAAATATCGTTATTGATATATCGCATAGAAAATTGGTTCAATCATACATCAGTAAAATTTTTGAATCTGATGACTTGCAAACGGTTTTTGATATGTTAAGGGCAGTTGATAAGATCCAAAAAAAATCAAAACGTGATATAATTTCTGAGTATGAGAAGAAAGGTTACTCAACTGAAAAATTAGAAAAAATCATTGCGTTCTCTGAGATTCATGGCACGCCTGAAGAAATTGCAAAAAAAATTGATGTCAGCTCACTTGACAGCTGGGATGAGATCACAGGAATCTATGATTCATTGAAAAATCGTAATATATCCAATATCAGAATTAATTTGGGAATAGTTCGTGGATTGGATTATTATTCTGGAATTGTTTTTGAAGCATTTGATACAGAATTTGATATAGGCGCTTTGGTGGGTGGAGGAAGATATGATAGTTTGCCTGAAGCATTTGGAAGAACTGATTTTGGTGCAACAGGTGTTGCAGGTGGTGTTGAAAGAATAATTCTGGCACTAGAAAACCAAAACTCTAAATTTAAAGAAACAGACAAACGAATTTCTGTTTTATATGTTAATGAACAAATGAAAAATCATGCAATTAAAATTGCTTCGTCATTACGTGATAAAGGAATATCTGTAGATATTGATCTTAACGATAAACCACTAAAAAAGCAGATGGAGCAATCTATTGATTCAAAATTTGCAGTAATAGTTGCACCAAATGAATTTGCTAATGGAATGATAGTTTTACGTGACATGTTAGATAGATCAGAAAAACAGATCAAAGTAGAAGATTTAATTTCCGAATTTAGTTGATGAATGCACGTGTAAGCATCATTATTTCAGGACCATTTGTCGATGATCCAACGACCATAGATTTACTATTTGCTAAAATTCCTGATGATAGAAATGGCGTTCCACCATTAATTGTTGCAGCCTCAATGTTTACGCCTAGAACATTTTTGATGACTTTGATATCTTCTTCATCAGTCTCAGGATGAACAATCCCCCCTGTATTGGAAGTTGCCATCACGGCACCAACTTGACGAAACCCTGCAATTTTTTTTTGAATTACTTCAATATCAAGCACATCTGAAATTTTGTCTAACATTTCTTTGGGTATACTAGGTGATACAACCCCACCAGTGTCATTAACACTCATCATATTTCCTAGAGCATTATGTTTGACATCTAAGACTTCAACGTTAAGATCGGTCTTCTTTTTCAATTTCGTAAGTTCATCTTCAGATGCTGTGTTTGGCAACAAGATCCCATGGTTGTTAATAACCATGAGAATTCCTAACAAACTGGTATTGGCAACAGATGTGACAATTACATCCGTTTGAAGATATTCTGATAGTTTTTTTGATTTTGCCGCAGTAAATCCATTTGGAATAAAAACAAAATCATCATTAACTTGAGCATAGATTCCTATGTTTGGCCCATTGTAGATACTATATTTGAAAATATCCAACATATACCTAAAAAATATAGTAAAAATATTAACGTAGAGAAATATTTGAAAACAGCGTTATATCACCAGAAATTTTTGTAATAGATCGTTTAGTTATGACTAATTTTGTTTAGGTTTAAATATTATTCAAAGCATTTTTGTTTATGCCAATATTAGAAAACTTCTGTAAAGACGGCAAAGAACCAATTGGTAAGATCATTGATGGACCATCTGGTAATTTTCATTGGGTATGGCCATCTCAAGCTGGCGAGCCAGGAAATGATTGGGATGCATCTACTAATGAACAAGTTTTAGCAGATTACGAAAAACATGGCGAAAAGATGGTAAAACTTGGAACTACTGGTACTATGGTAGCTAATGATTGGGATGTTTGTGTTGCAGACGGTGCATGTATTGAAGCATGTCCTGTGCAAATCTTTCAGTGGTATAGAACTGATAAGGATATCTCAGGCATAGATGCAGTTAATGATACTACAGAATGGAAAGGCGAAGGAACAACTGAAAAAGAAGAGCGACTGGACTTCACTGACAAGGCAGACGCAATAAGAGAGCATGACTGCATTTATTGTATGGCATGTGTATCAGTTTGTCCACCACAAGCAGTTCTTGTCGACCAAGGAAACATGGTAGAGCATGAAAAAGCAGCCGGAACTTACGTAAAAATTGAAGCTGGCACTGCAAATCCGCACTCACACGATTAGAAATTATATCTAATCATTTCTTTATTTTTAATTTTTTACAACTAGATAATGTATACAATCCCTTCGGATCCACTCCATAATCAGTACTTAATACGGATCCGTTTTCAAGTTGGGTAAATTTTATCTAAAGTAATAGTATACTTAATTTTTCCAACTATTTTGGGACAATAGACAAAAACTTAAGCTATACTATCATTAATCAAATACAATGTTTCAACAAGATTTTACAAATGCTAAAAAGAATCATGAATATCTAAAACTATTTTCTGATGATGAACTCTATCAGATATTTTCTAGAACAAAAGGGATTTGCCACAAATGCACAAACTTGATTCAATTAGAAAAATTCATGTCTGACGGTGATGGATCTTGGTTTGTAATAAATTCAAGAAATAAACCAGTTTATGCTAAAAAAGAACACAATTTACATCAGCTTAACCCAATATGCTCAGAATGTCTTGATGAAATTGGTATAGAAGACAATTATGTAAATTGGTCAAGCAATTTCAGTTAAGATTTTACGCACAAACTTGAAAACGGATCCCGTTAGTAGTCAAATTTTATTGTGGAACCCTTCGGATCCATAATAACGAAATTGAAAACCATCCTAAGATGGTCTCCAATCTCGTGCGAGGTTCAGTCCTTTACTTACGCCAGTAAAGCACTCACCAAAAGGACTGTCATACTCTTGCCCAGTTTCCTCACAGAAACATTCAGTACAAAGTCCATTCAGCACATCTGCATTATCCACCTCAATCAGACCTATTGCCAAACTGCATTTTCT
>CAYQPZ010000053.1:0-6477 GCA_964419505.1 uncultured Candidatus Nitrosopelagicus sp.
CCAAGCATTGCAAGATTTGCAAATTCCTGACTGGTTAATGTTGTACCATCTTTTGTCATAAGATATGCACCTGTGATAAAGTCACGAAGAGCACCAATAATTGGTCCACCAAATCTTGGAGAAATCAATTGATCTTGAACTCTCATCAGTAAAATTGCTTCAGAGCGTGCTTCTTCACTTTGAGGTACATGAAGATTCATTTCATCACCGTCAAAGTCTGCGTTGTATGGTGGACATACAGATGGATGTAATCTGAAAGTTTTTCCTGGCAAGACATGAACATAATGAGCCATAATAGACATTTGGTGGAGTGATGGTTGTCTGTTAAATAATACAACATCCCCATTCATCAGATGTCTTTCAACTAAGAATCCGATCTCTAATGAATCAGCAATTATTGAACGATCTTCAACAAAATCTAATCTAATTTTTACACCGTCAGGTCGTGTAATGTAATTTACACCTGGAAATTGTGTAGGACCGTTAATTACTAATTTCTTTAATTTTTCAATATTCCAATCAGTGACAATTTCTGGAATAGTTAGTTTCATTGCAACTGTTTCTGGAACACCGACTTCAGAAAGATCAAGATTGGGATCAGGAGATATTACTGTTCTGCTTGAAAAATCAACACGTTTACCAGATAATGAACCTCTAAATCTCCCCTCTTTTCCTTTCAATCTCTGTGTCAAAGTCTTTAATGGTCGACCAGAACGATGATGTGCTTGTGGAATTCCAGAAACTTCGTTATCAAAGTACGTAGTAACATGATATTGCAATAAGTCAACTAAATCCTGTACAATAAGAGGTGGTGTTCCAGCTTCTTTACTTTCTTTTAATCTCTGGTTTACACGTATAATATCTACAAGTTTATGAGTAAGATCATCTTCTGATCTAATTCCTGTTTCAAGAATAATTGATGGTCTGACAGTTACTGGAGGAACAGGAAGTGCTTGTAATACAAACCACTCAGGTCTAGCCGTTTTTGGATCATACCCAAATAATTCTAAATGATCATCTGGAATATTTGACATTCTCTCTCTAATTGTAATTGGTAAGAGTCTATTTTCCCCAATTTCAGTTTTTTCAACAAATGTTGTTGGTTTTGTAAAGATTATTTCGTATTGTGATTTTCCACATAATGGACAATCTTTATGTTTTTTTGCTTTTTCATGTATCTGTTCTGGAATACGTTTTTGAGAAATAACTGTATATGAAGAATGGCGATCCCGTATCTTTTTGAATTCTTCTAGAGCATCTTTTGGTATCTTAATTTTTCCACATGTTCTGCAGGTTGATTGTAATAATTTGTATATATTATCAACAAATGCAATGTGTAAAACAGGCTCAGATAGTTCAATATGTCCAAAATGTCCAGGACTTCGTGCAGCAGTGTTACCATCTGTGACACATTTCTGTCCTGGCTCTAATACACCTAGTCGTCCATCCATTAAACCTCCTTGTACAGCCATACCATCCTCATCATATGTTTCAGGTTGTGTGATTTCACACACGGAGTATTTTCTAATCTCTTGTGGTGACCAGACTGCAAATGTTATCTCATTAATGGTTTTGGTACTACTAGCTGACATTAGATTCTCTCCTTCAGATGTAATCTTGGTGCTATGTTCAAACTAAGAATTTCTTGTAATAGTAATTTGAAAGCATATGCAACGGATACAGATGAAATTGGAGCAGTGTCACCACATTGTGCACAGACAAATTTTCTTTTTCTTGCGTCATGATATCCTGTTAGACCACACTTTTCACATACTAGAATATCAGTCTTATCAGATTCATCAAGCAATCTGTCTTTTAGAAGCATTGAAGCGCCATAAGCAATTAAACAGTCACGTTCCATCTCTCCAAATCTAAGACCTCCACCACGAGCACGACCCTCAGTTGGCTGTTTAGTTAACATCTGAACTTGTCCCCTTGCTCTTGCATGAATCTTATCAGCAACCATATGATGGAGTTTCTGATAATATACTACTCCAATAAACACATCAACTTCAAACGATTTTCCAGTTCTACCGTCATACATTTTTTCTTTTCCTGAATATTTGAATCCAGCCTTATCAAGAATCCCTTTTACTACATCCATCTTTTCACCTACAAATGCAGAGCCATCAAACTGCTTTCCTCTAATTGAAGCTGCTTTACCTGTAACAGATTCCATCATCATTCCTACAGTCATTCTAGATGGAAATGCATGTGGGTTGATCAATACGTCAGGTGATATTCCATCTCCTGTGTATGGTAAATCTTCATTTTTAGCTAAAACACCTAGAACTCCTTTCTGACCATGTCGAGAAGCGAACTTGTCACCTATCTCAGGAGTTCGCATATCACGAACTCTAATCTTATACATTTTTCCACCTTCGTCTGATTGTGTCATGACAACTGTATCAACAACTCCAGTTTCGGATGGACGTACACCAATAGAAGTATCTCTTCTATACGGACCGCTTGTCTCAAATTCTTTATACTCTTCCATAAATCTTGGGGGACTTGTTTTTCCAATCAATATATCACCACCTAAGACGTTAGATTCTGTTGCAACAACTCCATCATCTTCTAACATTCTGTAAGATTTTTCACCTTTGAAGCCTCGTACATTATCATCAGCATTTGGAATTTCAAAATTATCTCTCATACCACCGGGATATTGTTTTGCTTCCGCCTCATAGATTCTATAAAAGAACGTTCTCGCTAATCCTCTATCAACAGAGGATTTGCTTAAGACTATTGCATCCTCAATATTATAACCATCAAATGGTAATACAGCAACAACACAGTTTTGTCCTGCTGGTCGTTCTTCCATACCTAAAAGATTTAATGCTTTTGTAGTCACAATTGGTGTTTGAGGATACAGCATGAAATGCTGACGAACGTATGTACTTGTATTCATCATTGGTGTTGAGAATCCTAAACTCTGCTTAGCCATTGCAGATTCGTATGTATTTCTTGGTGATTGGTTATGTTCTGGATAAGGAATTATTGACGCACCTGCTCCCAAAATTGCAGATGGAAATATCTCCATATGTGTGTATTTTTTTAGATTTTTTTCATCAAAAGTAATATGACAATTCTCTTCTTCGTTAGCATCAATTAGTTCAATTGTTCCCATTCGAACTAGATCAGTCCATGAGATTAGTTTCTTTGATATTTTCTCAATAATTTCTTCAGTAAGAAATGATTTTCCATCATTTATTATTACTAGTGGTCGTAAAACTCTGCCTGCGTTACAATTAACGTACAGTCTCTGTGTCGCACCTTTTAATTCAGGTTTGTGAATTGATATTCCTATATGAGGATGTATTTTTGAACTTCTTCTTAAACTACGTAATTCTTGGACTAACTTTTCACCGTCTTTATGGAATCCAATTAATTTTCCATCAACAAAAATTCTTGTACCGTCCTTTTTGATATTAGGATTTGTAGTCACTAAATCGGAAACGCCTAATTCAAATAGTTTTTCAGTAATCTCTTCATTTTTGACACTTACAGAAATAATTGCAGATAAAGCTAAATTTTTTACCAATCCACAATTAGAACCCTCAGGAGTTTCACTGGGACAGATTCTGCCAAAATGAGTAGAGTGTAGATCTCTTGCTTCAAAATTAGGCTGAGTTCTGCTTAATGGTGATTGTACACGTCTAAGATGACTTATAGTTGAAAGATAATTTGTTCTATCTAGCAACTGTGTGACCCCAACACGACCTCGTCCCCAATTTCCAGTTGCAATGGCGTTATTGAGTTTATCCGAAATTATTCCAGGTCTTATTGCTGCTGCAACTGCATTAATTCCTCGTTTTTGTCCAGAACGTTCTAATTGATATTTCATATCTCTAACCAAATTTCTAAATGCGGTTCTGAACAAGTCAGCAAGCATCTGTCCTGCAAATTTAATTACTTTATTTCCATAATGATCTTTATCATCTGGCTCTAACCAACCAATTTTTAATTCAACAAGTTTACAAACTGCTTCACCTAAAAAGTGGGCTTTTTCTTTTCGATTCTCAGGATGTTTTCCTAGATGTGGAAGTAGACCCCAATCCAGTAATGTTTCAGTTCTTTTGATTTGGAATTCTTCTAACATTCCGGGTGCTATCCGTTTACTGATGTAAACAATCGCATCTTTTGATGTTGATATATCACCTGCTTTTTCAAAAGATCCCTCTAATTGATTTTGTATACCATCTACAAGAGATACAGCACCGGCAATATCTTTGTCAGATTCTAATCCAAGTGCACGCATCAATGTTACAATTGGAATGTCAACTGGAGAACCAGGAATCTTGGCAACAATCATTCCGTCATCTTTCATAATTAATTCTAGTTTTGCACGATAACCAATTATTGATGAATATACTTTAGCCTTATGTACAATCTTGCCACCAATTTTTTCTGCATCAACTATAATTTTATTATATGATAAATCTTCTAGCCCAACGATTACTCTTTCTGAACCATTAATGATAAAGTAACCACCAGGATCTCGTGGATCTTCTTGATAATCAATTAATTTTTGCTCATTGAAAGTGTGTAATATACATGCGTTAGACTTGACCATAACTGGCATATCACCAACATGAATGAATCTTTTTTCAATGATTTTATTATCTTCGATCACACTTACTTCCATATGTATAGGTGCAACATATGAAATATTTCGTAATCTTCCTTCTGCTGGTGTGATATGTGTAATTGAACCATCCAGTTCCATCATTCTTGGTTGTTGCAATTTTATTTTTTCAAGTTGGATTTTGTATGGATACTCTGCATTTTCAATATCAATTTGATTTACTTCACTAATTATTTGCTGTAATCCATTTTCTAAAAACTCGTCAAAAGAATTCAAATGTTGCCTGGCAATACCTTCTCTTTTTAAAATATCCTGAATAACAGGCCAACGCGTGTTATATTTTTCTTCCATTATCTTTCCACCACATATCTGTAGTACAAACTTGTACCAGATGTTCCACTCTTTCTTGTTATCTTAATCATATCACCAGGTCTTACGCCAAGTCCAATTATTGCAGGATCATCAACAAAGATTAATGGTAACTCAGTTGCATTACAATTGAAGTCATGTAAGACTTTTTCAGCTTCTTTCTTTAAAATAATTTCATGTTTTGGAACATACACATGATTTGGGACAAGGATGATATTTTTCCTAGTTGCCAAAATTTAGACCCCCATGCATAACATTAGTTGCCTGAAAAAATAATCTGCACAAACTGGAAAAACTTTTTCTGTGAGCAATATATATTTACTTAGAAATTTTCATCAAAAAAATTAAAATTTTCCTAAACTACCAGTTTTTTCAATTATATCTGGTTAAATATGATCTGAATTATTGAAAATTGTGAGATTGAGAAGATTTTGGCTTCTTGCTTTTTCGGCATTATTTTTAGTTCCATTATTATCAGGAGATGGTTTTTCAGAAGAAAATGATTATTTCGTTGTCTCAACCGATAAATCAACATATGCCGCTGGAGAAACTATTACTGTAATTGGACATGTACCAACAAATGCAGATGCACCGGTGCTTCTACAAATAGTCTCATCTAATGGTAATCTTATTAGAATTGAACAAATCTATGCTGGCTCTGAAAATAATTTTAGCATAAATGTTGCAACTTCTATTAGCGGTGTATGGAAAGAAACTGGAACGTATACCATCAAAGCAACCCACCTTACTGGTACGGGTGAAGCACAGTTTGAATATGGTGGATTAATGTCAGCTCAACTTAACACTGATGCTAATGTTGAATCACAAGATGGTTCAACAAGTGAGTTGGAACTTTCAGGAATTGGGGAATTTTCAAGTGATGTAAATGTAATCGAACTTGATGACTATAATATATTATACAAAATTAATGGTGGAAAAATTCTCAAAATAATTCCAGACACTGAAAGTATGTCATTAATCATTCAAATTGAAACATTCAATGATGGTGATCTACTAATTACTTTACCAAAACAAGTAATTGATACTGTTGAAGTAGATTTCTTTGTTTTAGCTGATGGAGAAGAAACTGTTTATTATTCAGAACAAGGAACTGATACTTGGACTTTGATGATACCATTCTATAATGGTACAGAAGAGATTGAAATCATTGGTACTTTTGTTATTCCAGAATTTGGTACAATTGCAGCAATAATCTTAGCAGTAGCAATTACTTCAATAATTGTGCTTTCTGCAAAGACAAGACTTAGTGCTATACCAAGACTTTAAACAAATAAAATAAATACATGTAATTCGAACAAATCACAAGATGAACAGTAAAGCTATCATACTACTTCTGGCTATCGTGTCAGTTGGTGGTATGGGCATCACTTCACAAGCGTTTGCAGCAGGATATGGTGATGGTGAAGTTCCATATAGATATCTAGATGGTATTAACCCAAACCAACTAGCTCCTGCAATTACATTTGATATAGAGAGTGATACATATGATCATGACTCTA
>CAYQPZ010000054.1:0-6285 GCA_964419505.1 uncultured Candidatus Nitrosopelagicus sp.
GTGAGTTCTCGCTGTCCTACATCCTTACAGAGGTTTTTGTAGGTGGTATACACCTCACCTGTTGAGATTTCAGAGGACTTCATTATTGATAAAATTAACAGTTTTTCGTGTAATGGGTATGATCTCAACGCCACGATTTCTTTATTCTCTTCAATTTTTTGAGATGCATGTCTTACGTGATCCTCGGTGACGGTTTCCTGCTGGGTTCTTTCTGCTATTTCGGCTGCAACTCTAAGAAGGTCGATTGCCCTTCTAGCATCACCTGATTCTCTGGCTGCCATGGCAGAACATAGATTTAGTGCCGCATCTAAGACTACTCCTTCAGAGAATGCTGTTTGTATTCTGGCTTTGAGAATGTGTTTTATTTGTTCTAAATCATAATTTGTGAAAATTACCTCTTCTTCACTAAGACTGCTGATGACCCGTGGATCTAGCCTTTCTTTGAAGGTTAGGTCGTTTGATACACCAATGAGGGTAAGTGAGCCTGAATCTAATCTCTCGTTTGCTCTGGTAATTTGATATAGTACATCTTTGCCGGTTTTTTGGATAAGTTCGGCTAGATAGTCAATTTCGTCGATTACAAAAACTGCGTTAACTTCATGTTTTTCAATAATATATAAAATTCTGTTAAAGACCTCACTGATGGATAATCCAGTTCCTGGAAGCCACATCTTCTCATCATTTGTTTTTTGGCCCGAGAGACCTAATTGTCTTCCAAAACTCACCAACAGTCCATAGAGTGTGGTTTCCTGTTTGGCGTTGGTGTATGCTAGTTTGATAGGAAATGAGCCCTCCTCAACACGTTTTTGGACTTTGGATAAAACCTTCTTAATCACAAGTGTTTTGCCTGTTCCTGGCTTCCCATACACCAATAGGTTTGATGGCCTAGAGTTCATTAGAATTGGTAATAATGATTGGGTTAACTTCTCCTGCTCTGGATCCCTGTGTAGAATTAATTCAGGCATGTGGGTAAAATGCAATACGTCCCTGTTTTTTATGAGGGTTTTTCCACTCTGGGCTGCGTCAAGCAGCCTGTCTACTGGGTCTTTTACCATCGTGCTCATTTTAAGATCCTTTACTGCTTTATTGTGAGAGTTGAACTGATCCTATTGTAATATTTTACAACATTGATCGTTCTCGTTGACAATCTGCAGATCGCTCTGATCGCTCCCAGACACCTTCATTTCTAATGAAGAAATAGAAATTATAATAGAAAATAGTTTTCATGTTGTTTGTTGTGTCATAATAAAATTTTTTTAAAATAAAGGACATTGGAAAGATAGGTGTGTGGGTTTTGAAAAAAAGAAACAAATTTCATAATGTTAAGGTTGAGTTAAGAAAAATGAAAAGAGGGTCAGAACCACCCCCTTATTTCGAGTCTAGGTGTGAATAAAGATGTTAACAGTGTTAATATCGGAAAATCACCCCTTTATTTCCAGTCTAGGCGTATATCCGGAACGTCATGGATGGTGGGAGTGTGGGTATGTTGTTAATAGCAAAAAAAATGCTAGGCGTGGGCCAGGCGTGTCAATATTAACAAATCAATATGTTAACAAATTTCAGAGGATCAGTTCTTGAGTTAAGATGGGATCCTTCATGATCTAATATGACAAGCAAGAGGATAAGAATAGATGTAGAGGATAAGGACGGAGCCAAATTTGATTTCAAGATCGAAGGCAACGTCACCAGAGAGAAAGTACTCAAAATGTTTGAATTTATGGACTTGATGAATATCGAAGAACCTGGCAAGGCTACAAAAACCAACACTATTGGAGGTAAGATTTGGCACTTGGTTGACAAGTACTATCCAACAGGCCGTTTCACATCAACAGAGATATTGGAAAGATATGAGGATGAGTTCAACGAACCCATCAAACTTAGTGTAATTTCGACATATCTTTCGAGATTCACGACTAAAAACAAGGTGGAAAGAGCCAAAAAAGGTCGAGAGTGGACCTATCAGGCTACCAGGATTCCTAACTATCATAAAGAATCCCACTAAAGTCCAACACACCACCTTAAAGGGCGTATTCACGCCTAGAAACATGATTTTTCAGCTTTTAAAAGTTGAAAAGCGCATTTTTTAGGCACAAATAGGGGATTAAGACCGATAATAGGATTAGTGATTTCTATTGAGTCGTTTTAACTCAACGGTAGGCGTAAAAATGTCTAATTTTGTATTTTTAAAAGAAGATTAGCAGTTTTGTTAGGCGTGGTAATTAACGTTTTACGTTAATTAAAAAAAACTTAATTTTAATGGTTAAAAACTAAGTTTTGACCCCCTAAAACATGATTTTAGACCACTAAAACTAAGTTATTCTAACCTTTCTAAGAACTAAATGGTCGCCTTCAAGACCTACCTTCAGGTAGTCACCCTTCTGCATCTCCAAATAACGTCTAAACTGCTTTGGAATTGATATTGTTCCACCAGTTGTGATCTTTACCAACTCTTCACCCGTGTCACTCATATCATATTTTATGATTATACGAAAATAATAATATTACTATTTGATTTTTTACGAAATTACTATAAAAAATATGACAAAAAAACACAAAATACCAAAAAACGACTTTGAGAAAACTTGGATGATTATACCACTTGTGGGGCCATTTGAGCCGATTCTGAACCACCAAGACCGATCCTTTGACGTCCCTTTTCTGTTATGGAGTAAGAGAATGGTTTGGTTTGCATGTTTCTTTCAACAAAACCATCAACATACAACTTTTTCATCGTTCGTGATATATGCTCCCTACTACGACCAAGTGTGACTTGTATATCACGTGATGTCATAGATTTGTCTGTGATTAATCCTAATACAGTCTCAATCACATCATCAAAGCCCATATTGGGTGCTCTACGCCTAGATTCAACAGGTTTGGGTGTTGGTTTTACAACATTTGGACGTGGTGTAGGAACCTCTTGTGACCTTTCCTCCACATTATTTTCAATTCCCGGTGATGTGGTGTGATATGAACTATCGAGACTTTCTATTTCAATTGAATCCAACTTGATTTTCATATCGATTAATTGTCTTTCATAAAATTCTAAACGCTGTGAATCTACCTTATTTTGACTGTTAGAGGCTGAAAATTGCCTTATTTTCAAATAAACAAAGAATGAGAATACGCCGATAAGGATAGGCAAAACCACACTTAGAATTACCGGAGGATCTGGTATTTCCACTATCACAACATATCATGATAAATTTGTGATTTATCATATTAGGACAAGATTAATTCACATCTTACATTAATCTAAACATCACTACAAAACATCACCTTAACTTAGCTTAGCACTAAAATCAGGCATAAAATCACATACCAACAGCCTGTTTTACCACACGCTCAATTATACTTGTGATTTCTTGTTCCCGCTCAGGGAAAACATCACCATCTTTTATCACAGAGACCTGTTCGGAGAGTTTTGACATCACATCAATATCATCAGGTAAAATAACACCAAAAATCTTCAAAACAATAAAAGAATAATACAATCCTGCAAGTTTCTCACGTGATTGTGAAACTTGCCTGTAATACGCGCCTTTTGATATAGCAAAATCTGTAAAAACCAAGTCCTTTTGTTTTAGAATAATTTCAACTTGTCGCTCTGTAAACAGTGATTTTTTGATAATTTCTCTCATTATGTTGGAAAAATTGTTTGAATCAAAGTCGCTCAAAGCTATACAATATTGTATACCACCACTAAAATAAAACCTTAAAGACACCATATAGATCGAGTGGTATGAGCGGTAAAGTAGAAAACCTACTAAAAAACAGGCGCAAAAAAGGCCCAGTGGTCTTTGTTCTAATAGATTCTGAGGCTTCCAACACCAAATCATCCGTCAAACTGGCAAAGGAGGCTGAGAAACTAGGCGCTGGATCAGTTTTGGTAGGTGGTTCTTCGGCTACAGACCAGATGGAGATGGCAGAAGTTGTAGGAAGTCTGAAAAAAGCAGTAAAAATACCAATTATCCTATTTCCTGGAAACGTTACAGGGGTAGTTCCACAGGCAGACGCCATACTATTTAGCTCACTTTTGAACTCTGAAAATCCATACTATATCTCTCAGGCACAGGCATTGGGAGCTCCAAACGTGCTCAAATTCGGCTTGGAAGCACTACCTACGGCATATTTAGTCATAGGAGAAGGCACTTCAGCATGGTTTGTTGGAAATGTAAGAGGAATTCCATTCGATAAACCAAAAATTGCCGCAGCATACTCACTATCTGCCCAATTCCTAGGCATGAGGTTTGTATATCTTGAGGCTGGCTCTGGCGCAAAACAGAATATTACTCCAGAAATGGTCAAAACTGTAAGAAGTGTATTCAAAGGATTTTTGATTGTCGGTGGTGGAATTAAGGACAAAAAGACAGCAAAAGCTTTGGTAAAAGCTGGAGCTGACGGACTTGTCATCGGAACGTTGCTTGAACAGACAGGCGGTCTAAAGAAATTTACCGAAATAATCAAAAGCATTAGAAAGTAACACTTTGTGTTAACATTATGGCAAAGTGTAAAAAATGCGGTTTAGACTCACATGAGCTTATCTGGGATCAGGCATATCATGAAACCAGTGGAAAATGGAGATTGTTTCATGAGGGTCAGGGTAGACCACATGATTGCCATCCTCAAAAAACAGAGGAAATCGTGCCTGAATCAAACTCAAAACCACTTGTAAAATGCCCAAAATGTGATCCTTTGAGTACTACAGCTTGGTTTAAGCGAGAAGAGTTACAAGAACATCTCAAAGTAGAACATTTTGGATTTTGGTAGTTAAGTAATACTAAATTCACTATTACTAAGATTAAGTATGACTAAAACACTAAATGTAATAAAATAATTATTTTTTTATGCAAAAAGAATTCCAACACCTCAAAGAACATAATGTTAGTTATACTGCTCATTGGAAGAGGGCAATGCAGATGAGTGTTGCATTATTTATTCATGCATGGATCCCAGATGTGTTACAGACCTATGCAAGTAATAAAATGAAACAAGCCCATTTACACGCCTAGAAATTCTATATTGTAAAAATAGAAAAACATGCATCACTGTGAGAAGCTATCTCAACTTGATGTATTCATAGGCGCCAATTTTATTGTCAAAACAATACTGGGTTTTCTGAAATTCCTTCCTAAATTCGGCGATTTTACCCGTCATTTCACCCGATTCCTTCTTGTCAATGACGACATCTTTGATCATGGAGGCTATTTCTTTCATCTCAGATTCCTTCATACCAAGTCGGGTAATCTCTGAGGTTCCAAGTCTAATTCCACCCGGATGCATGTAATGGCGGTTTGCCTTCAAGTCACCAGGGATTAATTGACGATTGACAATAATATTTGCCTTTTCCAAATCAGCCTCGATCTTTCCACCATCAGCATAATCAAGGACGTTCACAACAGCCTGATGAGATTCCGTATAACCATTTTTCTCACCAAGAACTTTGAATCCAACATTATTCAACTCGGCAGCTAAAGCTTTGGCATTATTGATTGTCTGTTCTGCATAGTCTTTTCCAAACTCTAATGCCTCTGCGAACGCAACGGCTTTTGCTGCCATATGATGAATGTGATGACTACTTGTCAGACCCGGAAACATTGCCTTTTTGACAGGCTCAGCATGCCTATCAAATCCCAAGACAAGACCACCCTGAGGACCAAATAATGTCTTATGTGTACTCATAGTCATGGTATCAACCCCCTCTCTCAACGGATCCTGGAATTTACCACCTGCGATTAGACCCGCAACATGTGCGGCATCATAATTGATATGCATATCATGGCTTTTCAGAAAATCAGCCAATTCTTTTACTGGGTGTGGAAACAAAAACACAGAACCACCAAACATTGCAATTTTTGGTAGCCTTCCCTGACTTTTCAAATCTTCAACTTTTGCCTTTGTCTTGTCAACATCCAACGTCATCTCTTCTGGGTCAAACGCAAAGAATTCAATATCAAGACCGTGAACTAATCCGGCAGTTCCAGAATGTTCCTTTTTTCCATGTGATATATGACCACCAGCTGGAATTGATGAGGCAATCATAACATCACCAGGATTTGAAAATGCTGAATAAATTGCCAAATTGGCAACAACTCCTGAAACAGCTCTGACGTCAGCAAATTCAGCATTAAACAGTTTTTGGGCCAACTCCATACATTGAGTTTCTACCTCATCGATGTACGTACAACCTGCATATACTCGCTCACCAGGCCAGCCCTCAGCATACCTGTTTCCAAAATCAGACATTACAGCCTCCCTTACCGCCGGGCTTGGAATGTTTTCACT
>CAYQPZ010000055.1:0-5913 GCA_964419505.1 uncultured Candidatus Nitrosopelagicus sp.
ATATATGCAACATCCTTTTCTTCAAACACAGTATGCCATTTTCCGTTATGTGGAAAGAGATTATTTAGATCATCAATTTTTTTATTTGATGGTTTTTTGTTTAAAAGTGCACCCCACTTCATATTTGGAATCTTTGGCATTATCTCATTGATGTCTTTCATGTTTCTGATTAATTGTAATCAGAAAAATTGTATATAAATTACTTATTCAGCTGAAAGATCCCAATAACTAGCATTTTCCTGCTTGTCAATTGGTTTTTCAAGATTCTTCCATTCCTTAAATGAATGGACATACAATTTTACATTTGGCACACCGATTGATTTTAGAGCATAATACGCAAGACCGGAAAGAGTTCCAACGCTTCCACAGTATGTGATTATTTCCGCATCTTCTGATATACCTCTATTTTTTAGTAGACTACGCATGCTTTCTTTTGTTCTGATAATCTGTCCATCAGTGGCTAATGTTCTATATGGAATGTTTATTGCACCCGGAATGTGTTGCTCTAAAAAGTTGAGCCTTTCTCTATTATCAATTATTACAACATTTTTCTTATCTTTGACTTTTTCAAGATAATCAGCGGTAGCCATTATATCTGATTGTATTTTTATGGAATGTGTGGATTTTTCAATTTTTGGAACTTTAGTAGTTATCTCTAAACCAAGTTCTTTCCATTGTGAAAATGTCACATTAAGTAATTTAACATCACTATGACCGATATACTGTAAAGCCCATACAACTCTAGATGATAATGCACCAAATGTATCATCATAGATGACAACAGGAGTACTATCACTGATTCCAAGTTCTCCTGCAATCTTTGCAATATTTTCTACACTATCATCATTGAGAAGTTTTGCTAGTGGGAGATTAACTGAATTTTTTATATGGCCTGCCTTATAGTCGTCTTCTCGTCGTACATCGATTATTCTAATATACTTGGAACTTTCTCTGATTAACTCATATTCAATTATTGGTGTATCAGTCATGCTGCACACTCACCCTTACCAGTCATTGTGTGATAACTAGTATCACTGCCATAATCCATGTAAAAATCAATGTCTTCTTCCTTTGTTGGAGGAATTAATAATGGATTGAGGATTTTTTTTATATCTTCAATGGATTTGATCTCAGATGATTCGTTTCCACTTATTATTCGATTTATCCATTTGTCCAACGTGTCGTCAGACTGTTTGTGTTGTTTAAACAATTCTATGATTTTTAGAATTACAGGGATTACTCTCTTTACAGGAACACGTGTAGTGTGATGGCCTAACATTGCGTCTTTATCAAATCTGCCACCAAGTGACATTGTATAATTTGGATACATGTCCCTTCCTAATCTACTTCCACCACCATAGAATCCTATTGTTGCAATCTGATGTTGACCACATGAATTTGGACAGCCACTAATCTTAATTGAAGAATCACGTAAATCTTCATCTGTGTCCAAATTTAATTCTAGGAATTTCCTTTGAACCTCTTTTGCAAGTCTGTGTGAGTTGGTTAATGCCAGATTACATGATGTTGTTCCAGAACATCCAATTGCTGATGCCATTGTCAATGAACCACTCTTTGCCAATCCAGATTCAATTAGTTTTGCGTACATTTTGACTAGATCATCATCATGAATATATCGTAAAACAATATTTTGTGTGAATCCATTACGTGCAGAACCTTCTTGTGAGAATTCACGAATTATCTCTGCAACAGCACGTAGTTGATTTGCGGTTATATCACCAGATTCTAATCCAATAAAGACTGAATTGTAGCCTTTTTGCTTTTGTTCTACAACGTTAGTTTGTTTCCATCTTGCAAATCCATCTGGAATTGAAGGTGATTCATTGTTAACAGCGATTTGTCGTTTAATTTCTGATTCGACATCATTAATCTTTAGTTTGACTACTACTGACTGTGTAGCTTTAACCAAAGCACGCTCTTTCAAGACTAAATTCTGGAATTTTTCCCATCCCATATCATTTACTAAATATCTCATTCTGTTTCGCGCCATATTTTTTCTGTCACCCATTCTATCAAATATTCGTAGAACAGCAATTGATGTATACAAGAGATCCTCTATTGGTGTGAAATCCTCTAACTGATGACCTACAAATGATCTGTTTCCTAAACCGCCCCCTAGAAATATTTTGAAGCCTTTCTGTTTTTTACCATCAACGTCTTGTATCTGTGGAAGTAAGCCAACATCAACTATTCTAATCATTCCATGTTTTTCACAACATGTGAAATTAAATTTGAATTTCCTAGGTAATGCTTGGTTTAGCGGGTTACGTAAAAGAAATTTTGCTACAGACAATGCATACGGTGTTGCATCAAACTCTTCTTTTTCACACACTCCTGATAATGGACTACACATAACATTCCTAACTGTGTTACCACATGCTTCACGTGATGTCAATCCAACATCTGCAAGTGCATGCATTATCTCTGATACATCTTCTAGTACAACCCAATGAAGTTGAATATTTTCACGTGTTGAGAAATGCGCGTTACCAATTGAATACATCTCACTTAATTGTGCAATCTTGTCTAATTGATGAGGATAAATTTGGCCAGCAGGAATTTTGATTCGAACCATTGCATAATCATCAGTCATTCTAGTGCCATATGCGCCATGCTGAAGTCTGAACCTACGAAATGTATCATGGTCAATCTTACCTTGCCTGTATAATTTTACAGTATTAGCAAAATTGTCTGCTTCCTCTCTTCTTGACCAATCAATCTTTGGTTTTTTAGAACCTCGTTTTGATGGTCTTAGTTGTTGCGCCATCTTGATACTTTTCTCTAAAGTTGGGATATAAATTATTAGAAAAAGGAAGTTTCAACTAGATTAATAGACAATTTGGATAAATTTGCCATTAGTTTGTCCTAATTTTTTTTGTTATGGTCACGCCTATTTTTTTTTCTGGCTTTTCGAATACGGAAATAATATGTAAGGCATACTGCAATACCAATTCCTGCAATTATTCCGATAGTAATTGGACTGAATGTATGATCATTTAGAATGCATCTTTGAATTTCGGAATTAAGTTGATAATAATCATCTAATGCCCAATCTTCAGATAATGGAATGCCTTTTTCTCTAAGGTAATGTAACCTTTCAAGTATCTGATTTTGTATTGATTCTAAGTCCTGTCGAACATTTGGGCCGCATTCATACATGACTCTAAGTAAAACTATTAATGACTTAAAACTGACTTTTTTTTGTGCAAGAATCAGTTAACGAACAAAGACCAGACAAAATTTTTGCTGATGTAAAAGAAGTTGAGATTACAAGAGCGATCTCGAAAGAATTCTTTGATGTCTTACAAGATCGTGCAGAATGTGATGTTATAGTAATAGGTGCTGGTCCAGCAGGACTAACTGCATCTCGTGAACTATCATTAATGGGTTACAAAGTTCTAGTCATTGAACAAAATAATTATCTTGGTGGTGGTTACTGGCTTGGCGGTTACATGATGAACCCAGTAACGGTGAGAGCCCCAGCACAAAAAATTTGGGATGAACTTGGTGTACCTTACAAAAAAGTTGGTGATGGGTTATATCTAACTCCAGGTCCGCATGCAGTTTCAAAACTTATTGCAGCTACATGTGATGCAGGTGTAAAATTTTTGAATTTGACAAAATTTGATGATTTAGTTTTACGCCATGGAAGAATTGCAGGAATTGTTGTAAATTGGATGCCTGTTTCAGCATTACCACGAAACATAACATGTGTTGATCCTGTAGCATTAGAAGCAAAAATGATCATAGATGCATCTGGTCATGATTCAGTAGCTGTAAAGCGACTAGTTGATCGAAGTCTTGTTGAATGGAAAGGAATGAATCCTATGTGGGTTGAAAGTGGAGAAGAACATGTTGTTGAAAAAACTGGAGAAGTATATCCAGGATTGGTTGCAGCTGGAATGTCAGTGACTGAAACACATGGATTGGCAAGAATGGGACCAACCTTTGGCTCTATGCTATACTCAGGTAAGAAAGCGGCTGAAATAACAGACCAAAAAATAAAAGAATTAGATAACACCATACCTAAAAAATCTGAGTGAAGATCAGAAAAATAGTCATTTATGATGAACCTGCAGTTTCAGAAATTAACATTCCTAACCTGGTAAATTTTTTGAAGCAAACTATACCAGTTGAAGTAATTGTTAAAGATAATTTTTTCAAGGAATTTTCTACACAGCAGATTCAGAAAATGTCAGAATCCAGAATATTTGAAATAAAAAAATCATTTCGTCGTTATGAACCTAATCAGACAGATCTAGAATTGGAAAAACAGTTTTGCAATAACTCAAAAACTATGGAGCGTACAAAAAAACCTGAAGATGCAATAAGCATATCTGAAGTTGTGATGTATGATGGATTTGAAATGCAAAAAATTATCAGGGATAACTTATTAGATTTTGACAATCAAATATTACATATAATTCTGACAAATAGGTTCACATGTACTTATGATGAATCTGATGCCAGATATCATGGTCGTGCGGTAATATGCTCAAATCCTGCAATCATTTCAACCACTGGGATGATTGAGGCACCAGCAAAATCAAGACAGTTCTACATGGAAGTAATGGCAAATAAGGCACAGAAACTTGGTATACAGTCTATTAAAGACAAACACCAAGGCGAGTTTTTGGAATATCATGATGAAAGATTATCAAAAGTAATTGAGGGATATTTACTCCAAGTGATCTTTTACATCTTAACTGGAGAATCATTTTGTGATTATTTGGATTGTAGATTGAATAATGCTCACTGGCAGAGGGATTTATTATATTCACAGATTGAGAGTAGAAAACTTTGCGATAGACATCAAAAAATTTTAGATGCTCAGATATGATTTAAATGTCAAAACCATTGAATTGAATCATGGTACATGATGTTATCATCATTGGAGCTGGGCCTGCAGGATATACATCTGGGATTTATTGCTCGAGGGCAAGACATGACACTATTCTTATTTCAGGTCTATTACCTGGTGGGCAATTAATGAATACAACTGACGTTGAAAACTATCCTGGATTTGATGAAGGCATAATGGGTCCTGATCTAATGCAAATTATGAGAAAACAAACAGAGCGTATGGGCACAAAAATTATTGATGACGTAGTAACAAGTGTGGATTTCACTCAAAGCCCACTCATAGTTTCAACTGCATCCACTAACTTTGAGACTAAAACAGTAATTGTGTGTACAGGTGCGACACCACGAAAAATAGGAATTGAGGGTGAGCAAACATTTGCTGGAAAAGGTGTTTCATATTGTGCCACATGTGATGGCGCATTCTTTAGAGACCAAGAGCTTGCTGTAGTCGGTGGTGGTGATTCTTGTATGGAAGAAGCAACGTTTCTTACGAAATTTGCTTCAAAAGTTCACATCATACATCGTAGAGATGAGTTTCGTGCAAGTAAGATAATGCAAGAACGTGCATTAAGCAATGAAAAAATTATTGTTCACTGGAATAGTACTGTTTCAGACATTAAAGGTGATCAAAAAGTACAGCAAATAATTCTAAAAGATACAAAAACTGGAGATGAATCTGATATTGATTTAGCTGGAGTTTTTGTTGCCATTGGACATGAACCAAATACGTCATTATTCAAAGACCAACTTGATTTAGACGAAAATGGGTACATAATTCTCAATAAAAATACTCAGACGAGTGTGAATGGTGTGTTCTCAGCAGGTGATGTTCATGATCACAGATACAGGCAAGCAGTAACTGCTGCAGGATATGGTTGTATGGCTGCAATTGATGTTGACAAATATTTATCTGAACAAAAATAAAATTATTTTATCTTTTTTATAATAAATTCAAGATCATTGCCACTTTTTTTTAATTCCACAAGTTCATGACCACGTTTATGACATAGTTCTGTGATGTCTTCTTCA
>CAYQPZ010000056.1:0-5796 GCA_964419505.1 uncultured Candidatus Nitrosopelagicus sp.
GGTTTTGAGTTAAAACCAGCTCAAACAGTCGGAGAGGATTGGGGGCAGTGACCACCACTATAACAGCACTTTATGATACAATCCGCCTCGAAGAAAAATTACTCATTGAATCAGCAAGGAAAAATGAAATTAATCTTGAGATGGTTGATTGTAAAAAACTGTCTATTGATCTAAATGAAAAAAAGAGTTTCGACTCTCCAGTACTACAACGCTGTGTAAGTTATTACAGAAACCTACACTCCACTGCAGCTATTGAAGGACAAGGAGTTAGAGTTGTAAATTGCTTGAACACTGGAATCTTTGCTGGAAATAAACTATTTACACATATGCTATTACAGAAATCAGGAGTTCCAACACCTAATGCGACCGTAGCGTTTTCAAAAGATGCTGCAATGGAATCACTTGATAAAAATGGATTTCCAAAAATTATCAAACCAACAGTTGGTAGTTGGGGTAGAATGGTTTCCAAAATTAATGACATGGATTCTGCAGAAGGAATAATAGAAGGTCGTGAAGCGATGTATCCTATTCATCAAATACACTTCCTCGAGGAATTTGTAGAAAGACCACCACGTGATATACGTGCCATTGTTATAGGTGATACTGTGCCAGCTGCAATCTATAGAAACTCTGGTGATGGAAATTGGAAAACTAATACACATTTAGGTGGAACCGCTGAAACATGTGAAATGACTAATGAATTAGAGGAGATCTGCCTCAAAGCAAAAAATGCTGTACAAGGTGAAATTGTTGGTGTTGATTTAATGGAAAGTAATGATAAAGGATTGGTTGTTCATGAAATCAATAATACAACTGAATTTCGAAATGTGGTTAGGGTCACAGGCGTGGATATTCCAAAATTAATGTTGGAATACATAAAGGGGCTTACATAAAATGGATGAACATTTAGAGACTTCAAGATATGCAATCAAGACTTTAGAGAAAGCATTACGAATCTATACTCCATCTTTAAGTGAAAAAGCTTTGGCAGACTTTCTTGCAGATAGATGTGATGATTTAGGATTTAGAGATATTCACCAAGACGAAGTTGGAAACCTTATAGCTACGAAAGGTTCAGGTGAGCCTAAAATTATGCTATGTGGTCATATGGATGTTGTTCCGGGAAAGATCAAAGTTCGAAGAGATGGAGATATGTTACATGGAAGAGGAGCATCTGATGCAAAAGCACCTCTAATTGCAATGTTGTTTGCAGCTGCTAGTATTAAAGAAAATCAAGGAACGATTACTTTTGTTGGTGCAGTTGACGAAGAGGGAAATGCAACAGGAATAAAGAATCTGGTGAAGAATAAACCAGATGTAGATTATGCAGTTTTTGGAGAGCCAAGCAGTATACAAAAAGTCACAATTGCCTACAAAGGTCGTTTGGCAATAAATCTAAAAATAAATGTCAAAGATAGTGCTCATGCAAGTGCACCATGGCTGGCAAAAAATGCAATAGAAGAGACATCCTCAGTAGTCACAGAATTAAAAAATGGTCTGGAGAGAGATCAGGAAGAAAAGAGTAAGGGAATGATGCTCACTGCAACGTTAACAGAGATTCGTGGAGGAACCAGCCATAATGTGACACCAATAGAATGTGATGCAACAATAGATATCAGAATTCCAGTAGACATGAATTGCAATAATGTTGAAGAAAAGGTTACAAGAATAATTAACGAAATATCAGTGAAACGAGATATTGATGTTTTATATTCAGTAATTGATGAAACTGAACCATTTGAGGCAGCACATAATTCTCCATTAGTTAGGGCATTCACATTAGCAGTACTAGATATTGAAAAGAAGAGACCAATGCTGATTAGAAAAACAGGTACAGGGGACATGAACGAGATAGGAAACCAACTAAAAATTCCTGTTATTACGTATGGTCCAGGAGATCCTCACGAAGCTCATACAATTGATGAAAAAGTTTCAATTAACGAATTTGTAAAGGGAATAGAAATTCTAAAAAAATCACTACATCATTTAAAAAGACTTCATGACAGAAAAAAATAATGCTGTGGTTTATAGGATTAGGAATTTCAGGAATTTCAGAATTATCAAATAGTACCATATCTGTAATAAAAAATGCAGATATTGTCTATTTAGAATCATTTACCAGCCCAATTTCAGAAACTGAAAAGGACAATTTGTCATTTTTATGTAATGGTGAATTTAAAATTGCAAAACGTTGGTTTGTAGAAGATGGTAATGAAATTCTAAATAATGCAAAAATCAAAGAGGTTGTTTTGATTTCATATGGGGATCCATATATTGCAACTACACATTTAGAATTAAAGACTAGAGCAATCAGGGATAAAATAGAAACAAAGACAATTCATTCCTCCTCAATTGTTTCTTCATTAATTGGTGAAGTGGGATTACATTATTACAAAGTTGGAAAAATTTTGACTGTTATGAATGACCCAAAATCAATGATTACTCCATATAATACAATTTTTCATAATTTGTTAAGCAAGTCACACTCATTGATCTTACTAGAGTATAATGAAGACAAATCATTTTTTCTATCTCCACATGATGCCATATCTTTGTTATTAGATGTAGAAAATACACAAAATGGAAAAATTATTTCATCAGATACTTTTGTAATTGTTGCATCACGAATTGGAAAAAGTGACCAGAAGATTATATCTGGTAAAATATCAAGTTTAATAAAAAAAGAGTTTGGTAAGCCCCCACACAGTATAATCATACCTGGAAGTCTTCATTTTACTGAATCTGATGCAGTTAAAATAGTCACAGAATGTTTAGATGAACCATTTGATAACGCTACAAGTGTTAAGAGCGTTTCTGAACAAATGATTGAAAAATATGTTCCAATGGTTCGTGAAGCGCTAGATGAGATCAGACCTCACTATGAAAATCTCAGAGAGTATGAAGATGTTTTGGTAAATGCAAAATTGTACATTGATGACGCAGAAAATTTTCTAAAAGAAGGAAAAAAAGAATATGCAGTATTAAGTATAGGTTATGCAGATGGCCTAGTTGATGCATTACGCATTGCAAAAGGCTTTGACCCAAAAATGTGATAACGATGAGTTGAAATTGGACAAAATATTTGACAGTACATGAGTGAAAGTGGCATGGGTGGAGCAAACAAAGAGTTTCTTACATTTTTACGCCAGCACCCATCTCTAAAGATTGTTTTAGCAGGAGGCGTATTCGATATAATTCACCCAGGACACATTCATACATTAAATGAAGCAAAAAAATTAGGTGATTTTTTAGTGGTAGTAATTGCCACTGATAGGACAGTTATGAAAATGAAAAAACGTAAACCACTACATAATGCACAGGCAAGACAAGAATTAGTTTCATCGTTGTCGATGGTTGATTTATGCATCATTGGTAATGAAGAAGATATTTTCAAGACTGTAGATTTGATTAAGCCACAGATAATTGCCTTAGGTTACGACCAAATTCATCAGGAGAAATTCATTACAGATGGATGTAGAAAAATAAATTTGGATGTGACTGTGGCTAGATTAGAATCTCCAAGACCTGAAACATCTAGTTCATCAATTCAGAAAGAATATGGTGAGGAAATTCATGATCTTTAAGAGAAGACACCAAGAATCGAAATTTTAATTTTAACATTTGATTTATTACCAATTTTCAAGGATTTTCGAATGTTACTTTTTGCAATAAATTCAACAATGGTTGTATCATGATGAGTCCTTTCTAATAAAATCAGTTCACAGTCAATTTTATTATTAATTTTTGATTTGAAACATTTTACCCACCCAAATGTTCGTTTACCATCAGAAAATGAATTAATTTTGATTCCTTCATAATTTGATAGATGTGATATTGCTTCAGAAAATTTTTTTTCTTTAAGCTGAACATTTAGAGTTCCGGGATAGGGGATGTAACCCAATTTTGATTTGAACTGTTTTGTGTAACCTTTCATCGACATATAATATGCACCTTCGCCCATCCCAGAAATTATCGTACCAGTTATTGATAATGAATCAGAGGATTTTGATATTAATTTTGAAAGAAGATTATGTAGGGTGGATAATTCAATGAATCCTTTATTTGTGATTTTTATTGATTGCTTTCGTCCAGATTGAATTCTTTCAATGAATCCGCCCAATTCTAATTCTTTCAAATGCAGTGATGCTGATTGCTGAGACTTGTGTATTTCTTTTCCGAGTGAGATTGTGGTGATATTAACAAAATTATGTTTTCCGCCTTTAGATAGAATATGTGCTAGAGTTAGAAGATGTTGGGTCTTTAAATCAGTCATTAATATTATACAATGCCAAGATCTCTAAATGTTTTTAATTTTACATCATCAGTGTTTGTAAGTTTCGCTATTCTATGACCTATGATATACTCAACTTTAGCACTCTTTGCTGCATCAAATAATCTTTGTGTGATAATACCGTCTAAAATTATGTATTTGATTCCTGACTGCCCAGAAATTTTTTGTATTAATTCTGGAATAGGGATTTTGAACACTTCATCATGATCTGCATTCAATGCAATTGCTTCTAGCGATTCATTTAACTCTGTATATTTTGTTTTACAAAGTTCTGCAAGAGGGTTATCATCATCATCTTTTAATGAGGGTTCCTCAAGCTCCTGAGTTATTTTTTTAGAAACAGGACTTAGAAGTTCATCAACTCTTTTGGGTGTTAATTCTTCAACTTCAATGCCTTCATCAGCCCTAAGTTCAACGTCAACGTGAACCACTGATTTTAATTCTTTGAGAATAAAGCCACCTGCTCTATCACCATCTGTAAATGCAACAACTCGTTCTTTTTTATCACATAATTCTTTTATTGATTCATCTATTCTTCCGCCTTCAAATGCAAGTGCGTTATCATAACCTGCTCTTAACAAATTGATAATGTCTGCACGTCCCTCAACCAAAATTACCCATGGTGAGTCAAACACACCAGTACTACAATGTAATTTTTTTGGTCCATATGTGGTAATTTTATCAGAATTATTTTCATGAACTGTTTTGAGCATCTCATCACCTTCACTAACTGAGTTAGTAGCCCATTTTTGTTTAATCTCTTTTGCACGTTTTACAATATCCTCTTTTTTGGATGCACGAACATCATCTATTGCATCTAATTTGAAAACACTATCAAATGGTCCAACCTTATCAATACTTTCTATCGCAGCTGCAATTAATGAACAGGTATCAATATCAGTACTCATTGGTAATAATGCATCACCTTTTGTTGTATTCTCTGTATTGAACGTATTTACCTCAATTCGACCTACTTTAGATACTCGTTGTAACTCATTCAGATTCATTTCAGGTCCTAAAAGACCTTCAGTTTGTCCGAATATTGCACCGATTATATCTGCTCGTTCAACAAGTCCATCAACTTCGAATGATAGTTTAACGTGATACTTGACAATGCCTGTGTATGGCAATTATGATTCATCTCCTTATAATTCATGATTTAACACAATATCCTAGATTTATAAACGCTTAGCCGACATGTGGTCTTAAAAATATAAAAAATTGAAAAAATGTTTTTGTTATTCAGTACTAAATGAAGAACCACATGAACAGGATTTGGTTACATTAGGATTGTTAATCTTGAATCCAGAGCCCATTAGGCTCTCAATGTAATCCACGTTTGCACCATTTAGGTGATCTTGGCTCATACTATCAATTAGAACTTTAACACCACTTTCTTCAATAATTGAATCGTCCTCTTCTGCCTCTTTTTCAAATCCCATGCCGTATGAAAGTCCAGAACAACCGCCGCCTTGAACATATATTCTCAAGAACTGTGGTTTTCC
>CAYQPZ010000057.1:0-5573 GCA_964419505.1 uncultured Candidatus Nitrosopelagicus sp.
AAGAGACAGGGTCCTAAGCCCTGCGCCTTTGACCAGGCTGGGCGACTCCCGCAATGATTGTGGAGCAACGGTCAAATTTATCGCTATTGAATCTATATTATTGCAAAAATTATTTGGAACTAATGGAATACGAGGAATTTTTGAGGAAGATTTCAATCTAGAATTTATTAGTAAAATTGTCATGTCAATAGGAACGCATTTCAAAAAAGGAAAAATTATAGTAGCATATGATGGAAGAAATTCCAGTTCAGTTATAGCAGAAACTGTATCAACTAGTTTGAATTCTGTTGGCCAAGATTGTCATTTGATGGGATTATTACCAACACCATGTCTTGAATTTCTAACTAAAAAAATGGAATATGACGGAGGTATTATGATAACTGCATCCCATAATCCTCCCGAGTATAATGGAATAAAGGTAGTTGCCTCAGATGGTGTAGAAATTTCGAGAGATGATGAGAAAGAAATTGAAAGAATATTTTTTGAAGAAAAATGGGACAAGTCAGCAAAAAAAACGGAGTCTACATTTGTTTCAATGGGAGAATATATCATTAATGAATATATGATTGCAATACAGTCACACGTAGATGTTTCTAGAATAAGATCAAGAAAACTCAAAGTATCTCTTGATCTTGGAAATGGTGCTCAAGCTGTGACCGCAATTAGATTATGCCAAGAATTAGGGTGTGAAGTATTTTCAATTAATGAAAAGATTGATGGAAATTTTCCTGGAAGAGGTTCAGAACCAACCCCAGAAAACCTACAATCCTTATCAGAATTGGTAAAATCTACAAATTCGGATCTAGGAATAGCATTTGATGGTGACGGTGATAGAAGTATTTTTTGTGATAATGAAGGAAAAATCATTACTGGTGACAGTTCTGCGATTTTACTTTGTAACTACTTACTTGAAAAAAGTCCAGAGTCAAAGGTTGTAACATGTCTTAACTCTGGCACAAACATTGAGGAATTGGTTTCACAGACCAATTCCAAAGTTATTAGAACAAAGGTTGGGAGTGTTGAGGTCTCTAGAAAAATGGTTAATGAAAATGCCCTTATAGGATTTGAAGAAAATGGTGGTTTCATGTTTGGCCCTCATAATCAGGTACGTGATGGCGCTATGACATTGGCTTTAATGCTTGATCTGCTGTCAAGATCACAGTATACTCTCGCTGAAAACATCAGGAATTTACCACAGTCCTTTACCACAAAGACAAAAATCAAGTGCACGAAGGAGGAATCTAAACTAGTTATTGAGCGTCTTGTAAATGAATTTCCTGATTCTGATAAAACTGATGGAGTAAAAATTGTAATTGACGAAAAAAATTGGATCATGGTAAGACCAAGTGGAACAGAGCCGATAATTAGGATTTATGCAGAATCTGATTCACAGGAAAATCTTGATGCTTTGATTTCAAAACATCTCCAAAAAATCAAATCAATTCTACCCGATAACACTTTTAAGACCTTTTAAAGGCAGTTTTAAAATGAAGATGATCCCAATGGGTGATAACAATGGCTAAAGCATATTACGTAAAATTTGAGACTCCAGAAGAGTTGGTTAGTCCTATACTAGAAGCGGTAAGAGTTGCAGCTCAAACTGGTAAGGTAAGAAAAGGAACCAATGAAGCAACAAAAGCCATTGAAAGAGGAATTAGTAAATTAATTATCATTGCAGAAGATGTAGAACCACCTGAAGTTGTCGCACATCTTCCATTAATATGTGAAGAACAAAATGCAGCATACGCTTTTGTTCCAGATAAACAAGAGTTAGGTAAAGCACTTGGAATTGATGTCACATCAGCCGCAGCAGCAATACTAGATGCTGGTGATGCACAACATATTATAGATGAAGTAATTGCATCAATGGCAAAAGTCAAAGGTGGTAATACTGAACAATGAGTAAACAAGCAGAAGTTAATCAATTAATCCCATCTCAAGTTATACAGATAGTTGGCAGAACTGGAATTGCTGGAGAAGTTATACAGGTAAGAGTTAAGGTTTTAGAAGGTAAAGACAAAGGACGTGTTCTTACAAGAAATGTAAAAGGATCTGTTCGTATGTCTGAAATTATCATACTGCGCGAAACAGAACGTGAAGCCAAGAAAATACATAGGTGATCCAAATGAGTCTCTTAGTAAAATCATGTAATTTTTGTGATAGACCTGTTGCAAAGGGTACTGGTACAATGCTCGCTTTAAACAACGGTACAGTACTGTGGTTTTGTTCATCAAAATGCAAAAAAAACATGATGGTTTTGAAAAGGGATCCAAGAAAGCTAAAATGGACAAAAAAATACGTCAAAGGCGGAATCAAAGTCAAGAAGTAAATTGACTGAACAGACATTATTTATTGTAAAACCAGATGGAGTTAGAAGGCAACTTGTTGGAGAAATTCTTGCTAGGTTTGAGAGAAAAGGGTTTGTTGTACAGAAACTAAAGATGTTTACTTTTACAAGTCAGTTAGCATCTGAATTCTATTCTGTGCACAAAGATAAACCATTTTTTGAAGAATTACTATCATACATAACATCGGGTCCAGTTGTTGCTGCTGTGATTGAAGGAAACAACGCAGTTTTAACAACAAGACAGATGGTAGGTGCAACAAAATCATTTGAAGCAGAGCCTGGTTCAATCAGAGGTGATTTTGGGTTAGGCTTTACTGAAAATATTATTCATGCATCAGATTCAATAGAAAGTTTTGAAAAGGAAGTAAATGTGGTATTCAAGTGATTCAAATTGCACATAAGACAACCTATCGTGGCCGTATTAGGTCATGTTGATTCAGGAAAAACCTCAATCCTAGATAAGATCCGTGGAACCGGTGTACAAGGTAGAGAAGCCGGTGGTATTACACAACATATAGGGGCAAGTTTCTTGCCTGATGAAACAATAGAAAAGATCTGTGGATCATTATACGAAAAATTAGGAAACACTGAAACAAAGATTCCTGGACTTCTTGTAATCGATACACCTGGACATGAAGTCTTCACCAATCTTCGAGCAAGAGGCGGGTCAGCTGCAGACATAGCAATACTGGTAGTTGATATTAACAGAGGATTTCAACCTCAGACCAACGAAAGCCTCAAAATTCTTGAAAGCCGTAAAGTTCCATTTGTAGTTGCACTAAACAAAGTTGACATGATATCAGGTTGGCAAAAATCAGACATTCCATATATCTCGCAGGCAATAAAAAAGCAGATAACACCAGTTCAGACCACAATTGACGAACAAATCTACAATGTTGTAGGTGCTCTATCAATTCTTGGTTATCAATCTGAGGCTTTTTACCGAGTACAGGATTTCAAAAAAGAGATATCAATTGTTCCAGTTAGTGCACGTTCAGGTGTAGGTATACCAGAATTACTTGCAGTTTTAGTTGGTCTTACTCAACAATTCTTGCAAAAAAAATTGGAGCAGGATGAAAAATCTACACGTGGTATAGTTTTAGAAGTGAATGATGAGGTTGGTCTTGGTCCTACAGCAAACATGATTCTCATTGATGGACATTTAACAAAAGAGGATAACATAGTTGTTGCAAAAAGAGACTCGGTAATAATTACAAAACCTAAGGCTATGCTATTACCAAAACCCTTAGATGAAATGCGTGATCCTCGCGATAAATTCAAACCAATTGATGAAGTGTCTGCTGCAGCAGGAATCAAAATTGCCTCACCAGAACTTGAGGGTGTTTTACCTGGAAGCACTGTTTATGCGTCATCAAACATGGACGAGGCAAAAGATTTGAAGCAATCACTAGAATCTGAGATGAAATCAGTGTTTATAGATACAGAGACAACTGGATTAATAATAAAATGTGATACCATTGGCTCCCTTGAAGCTATTACTGAAATGCTGAGGAGACAACAGATTCCAATCTCAAAAGCTGACATTGGTCCAGTGACTCGTAGAGATGTCATGGAGGCAAAAGCAATAAAAGAAAAAGACAGACATCTTGGCGTAGTATTATCTTTTAATGTAAAAATTTTTCCTGATGCACAGACCGAAGCAGAGGAAAGTCATATTCGTATATTTGAGGATAAAGTGATCTATAGTCTGATTGATAATTATTCATTATGGGTTGACGAAGACAGTGCGGATCTTGAAAATTCAATCTTTAAAGAATTTACTCCTCTTTGCAAATTTACATTTCTAAAAGGATATGCATTTAGAAATAGCAATCCAGCGGTATTTGGAATAAGAGTTGACGTTGGAAAATTACGTCAAAAAATTACTTTCATGAATAAGACTGGTAAAAAAATTGGTACTATACATTCGCTTGAAAATGAGGGTAAGACAGTTAACATTGTTAAAACTAATGAAGAAGTTGCCTGCTCGGTGCAGAATGTAACAATTGGAAGACAAATTTTTGAAGAAGATGAATTTTACACACTTCCTACACCAAATGAAGCAAAAAACCTGCTAAAAATATATGCACACAAACTCAGTTCTGAGGAATTGCAGGTTTTGAATGAAATAGTTGAAATCCAGAGAAAGATTAATCCTGTATATGGATACTAGTCAGAAAGAAATTTTTTACAAATCATATGAATTCCAGGCTCACCAACTGCACCAACCATCTGTTGTGCATTTTCTCCATTTTTGAACATGATAAAAGTAGGAATTGATTGAACATTGAACTTTGCTGCAATATCCTGTGAATTATCAACATTTACTCTAGCAAATCTAACATGATCATATTTTTTTGCCATTCTAGAAAATATAGGATGCATTGATTTACATGGACCACACCACTCTGCCCAAAAGTCTACCAACAGTAACTTATTTTTCAATAAAGCCTCACCAAAATTTGAAGAATTTAGCTCCATAACAGGCGTTTCTTGTATTGCATGCTGTTCTTGTTGATGCTTCAATAAATCATCCAATTGTTTTTTCTTGATGCGTTCCAATTCGTCATCCAACATGATTTGTCTTAAAAAAATGATTATTTATTGATATTATTGTCTAGCTTCATTGAAATATTGGACATCTGACTGGAAAACAAAATGAAACCACTCTTCCAACTGAGCACTCGCTCGTATGACGAGGAGATCATTATAGTACGCAAAGCGATGGAAGAGCTTGAAACCAAATGTGATGTAAAGAACGGCTTTTTACTGAAAGAACCATCTGGGATGGCCGGCTGGACATTTTTCAATCTGGAGCTAAGCGATGCGATGCTTTCTGTGATAGAGACGTCTGGAATGATGATAAATGCACAGGGCTTTGGGTTTAACGAGCAGTTGAAGAACTATCTTGGACATTATCTGGAGACAAAGGGCAGCAACTGTAGAATCAAGAAGATAGACTACTAGATGGTTCAAATCCCTTCGGATCCACTACTATATCCTCTTTTAAGAAAAGATCCGGCTTCAAGTATGGTAAATGTTATCTAAAACAAATGATACGCTGATCTATTGAATAAACTGATTCTCTCAATTATGATTTTTAGTGTAATTGGTATAGCGTTTCCAAGTGCATTTGCTGATATCTATGTCCATGAATCATCTTTTCCATTTTCCATTCAACACCCATCAGAATGGAAATCTTCCCCAGAAGATGAATGGGGTGGTG
>CAYQPZ010000058.1:0-5500 GCA_964419505.1 uncultured Candidatus Nitrosopelagicus sp.
AAATGCTTATCTAGACTATATCGACTTTGAAAAACATTTTTTCCATTTTTGGTAAATTGACCATTACGGGTGTGGCAATTGCAGCATTCTCACATTTCATGATAGATTTGTTTGGTGTTAGTATCCCAAATCTCTTTTGGCCAGTGTTTAAGGATATTGGTGCATGGATGATACTAGGAATTGCATTTATCTTTGCAATAGCATGGTTCCTTAAAGCTAGACCTCATAGAAAACCAAAGAATTATTCTATTGCTTGTTTTGATGTTTATGGAAATGAAACTGTAATGCCAGGTATTCGTACTGAATTTAAAAATCATGACGTGGCATGGAGTTTTATGAAACAATATAAAGAAAGTTACCCACTAAGCAATTTTGCACTAGTCTCTGAGTTAAAAGAAAACGAGAAAAAAGTCATTTTCCGATATATTTAGGGCAAAACGTATTCAAACTCTAACACGTTTCAATAATTATCATGAAATTTGCTGAAATTGCAGAGTTTTTTAACAGAATGGAAATGACTACGAAACGTCTCGAGCTTACTGAAATTTTAGTTGAATTATTAAAAAGTACTCCCGTTGAAGTGATTTCCAAAATCGTATATCTTCTACAAGGAAAACTAAGACCGAATTTTGAAGGCATTGAATTAGGAATCGCAGAAAAACTTGCAATGAAATCAATTGCAAAATCAGCTGGAATATCAATTAAAAAAATTGAGGATGACTACAAAACTAATGGTGATCTTGGAAAAACTGCCGCTAATATACTAAAGCAAAAAACACAAACTACATTTTCTGCTGAAAACATTACATTAGAACGAGTCTATGACACCTTACTCAAAATTGCAAATCTTGAAGGAAGGGGTTCACAGGATATGAAAATTAAATACATTTCTAGTTTGTTGAATGATGCGACAGCAAATGAAGCAAAATTCATCTTGAAGATTCTTCTTGGAACTCTTCGTCTAGGTATAGCGGAGAATACATTGATGAATGCACTTGCAATTGCATATACAGGAGAAAAAAATAATCGTGAACAAATCGAGAATGCATATAATGTTTCAAGTGATCTTGGTCATGTATCTGAGGTTATTGCAGCCAGGGGGATTGATGGAATATTACAATTTGAGATGTCAGTATTTAATCCAGTTAGACCAATGCTTGCTGACAGAGTAAAGAGTGAAGAAGATGCAATTAATAAATTTCAAGGTGAGTTTGCTGCAGAATACAAGTTAGATGGAGAGCGTGCACAGATACATAAAAAAGGAAATGAGATAATTATTTTTTCCAGAAGTTTAGAGCAAATTACACAATACTATCCTGACATTGTAGAAAAAATTCCTAAAATTCTGATTTGTGACGATTGTATTTTAGAGGCAGAGGTTGTAGCTATAAATGAAAGCACAGGTGACTTTTTACCTTTCCAAGAATTAATGCATCGACGCAGAAAATACAAGATTGAACAAGCAGTTTCTGATTATCCAATTTCAGTGAATTTTTTTGATGTTCTCTATTTTGATAGAAAAAAAACAATTGACTTACCATATTTGGAAAGGCGTGAAATTCTATTGAAGATTATAAAAGAATCTAAATTTGCAAAAGTAATTCCTATGTCAATAGTCAAAAATGAAAGTGATGTTTTAGAAGTTCTAGAAAATTCAATAAATTCTGGATGTGAGGGATTAATGCTGAAAATGCTTCATTCTCCATACAAAGCAGGAATGCGTGGTAGTAACTGGTTAAAGATTAAACGAGAATACCAAAATGAGTTAGGTGATAGTTTGGATCTAATCGTTATTGGAGCATTTTTTGGCAAGGGTAGACGGACTGGACGATATGGTACTCTTTTACTCGCTACATATAACGATGAAAATGATACTTTTCCAAGTATTTGTAAAGTTGGCACAGGATTTACAGATGAAAGTCTTGATCAATTGTATCAGATACTTTCGCCAAACGTGACAATAAAGAAAAACTCACGAATTGAGAGTGACATGGAAGCAGATGTTTGGTTTGAACCAAATCTGGTTATTGAAATTGTTGCGTCAGAAATTACTTTGAGTCCAATACACAAAACTGGATTTAATACTCTTAGAAAAGATAGTGGACTGGCATTAAGATTTCCAAAGTTTACTGGTAAAGTAAGATCCGAAAAACATGTTGAGGATGCATCCACAGATGATGAAGTCATTGCTCTATACAAAAGTCAAAAAAAGAGTGTTTAGTTAATTTAGCCACGAATTTTTAAGCAAGCATTAATTAACAGTCCCATAATAACAAAAAACTCGTTATGTATAGTGGGGAGTTAGAAGTTCAGGCAAAAAGAAAAGCTATTGCAGTCTTACAAGATGAAATTAATAGAATACTAAACGCTGCTAGAAGTCTTTCTATTCTTCCGGAAGTTATTGTAAAGAAAGACAAAAACGAAATTAAAGATACACTAGAACAAATAGCCTCTTTAGAGGAAGAGGTTGAAACTCTTAGACGAAAAATCACTCGTGATGTTGGTGATGTTGGTGGATTAATTTTGAATCGTGAAAATTTACTGAATACATCTTATACAATGGACGAAATTGCTGGATATATTACTGGCATTGCATTCAAGCTGTCAAACATTAAACCTGCCACACTAAAAAGTTCAAAACTTGATAAAGATTTAACTGAACTAATTGAACTGGTTGTAGATGAAATATACAAATTAAATGAGATAATTCGAAGCCTTAATACTGATTCTGCAAAAGCTATTGAATTAGCGCAAGACACTCAAAAAATTGAACGTGAAATTGATATCAAATATAGAAAAATGGTACTAAAATCACTTGATATTTCATCAACAAAAGAAATGTTATTGATGAAAGACACAATTGAGGGAATTGAAGAGATGGCAGATAAATGTCAAGAAGTTTCCGATTCATTCATACTTTTAGCATTGAGTTTGTAATTGAAAACTGAATTAATTGAAAATAGATTAATAATTTGGAATTTATCAGATTCAAAGAAATTATTTACTAATGGTTATTATGGAAAACCAATCGGTATTTCTAAACCAACGCCTGATGAGATTGATGCACCACTAATTCTAGATCTAATTGAAGGGTATTACCTGATGTTGAAATCAAAAATTCAAATTTTTAAAAATAAAAAAAGAATTACAACTAATAAGATGTTAGAAATCTGTAATGAACAACATCATAATTTTGATAAAAAATTTCAGGTTTATAATGATTTTAGAGAAAAAGGTTACATCATAAATCCAGGATTAAAGTTTGGTTGTGATTTTGCAGTGTATCAAAAAGGTCCTGGTATTGATCACGCGCCATTTCTAGTACAAGTGTATAACAGAAATGAAAATATCTCATCAACAGATGTTGTGTTAAGCGGTAGATTAGCAGCAAGTGTAAAAAAACAATTCATCTTGGCAATTCCTTATGGAAACAAAAAAGTTGATTATATTGCACTAGAAAGATTCAAAGTTTAAAGATTTTTTACATGACCTGCAATTTTATCGTAAATTTCAAACTGCTCTTTCGTTACACCAAACTCAAAACTATTTTTCCATTTTCCATAAATTCTCACTCCATGACCTGTTGGCTCAATACTGATTGTTGCGTCATCAGGTGACTGTTGGATTAATAACTCCTTTAATGATGAATCTGAATTCAATACATCTGCAATTTTTCCACCATTCCATTTAACATCGATGACCTTTTTTGAACCAAAATGACCTGCAGTTGATTGTGTAACTCTTGCTGAGTAACTAAGTACATCATCTACTTTTTTCCGTACAATAAAATGAGCCTGAAATCTATCTTGTGCTCCCCATGGAAGTGGATCTGGATCTTGCATTTCTAGCCCTTCTGAATTATCTGAATAACGTCAATATTTTTTCCCTTCACTTCAAGACAGCCTTTGTTAGTGACCATTCTTGTTGTCTGCGAAAAAACTCTACTATAGTAATCATCATTCTCCATTTCATCAGTGGCAATTTCTATTGGAGATGAAGAAATGCCGATCTTCTCTAATTTTTCTGAATATTCTTCTGGTATTGATTTAATCACAAATGTTTCTGATTCAGTATCATGCATGGGGTTTGTTCTAAAAAGCCCTCAAATAAAGATTAATTTCGTTGGTAACCAATTAATATTACAATTCAATTAGAAATTACCTATGCTACAATTTCAAGATAAAGTTGCCCTTATCACAGGAAGTGGTACTGGAATTGGAATGACAGTTGCAAAGAAATTTGTTGAAAATGGAGCAAGTGTAATAATCTTAGGAAGAAGAAAGGAGCCATTAGAAAGCACTTCAAAAATGCTTCAAGAGATAATTAATGAAAAACAGACGAATGGATTTGTAAAGATTTTCTCAGGTGTAGATGTGAGTGATGAAAAAGCAATTACTGAAATGTTTGGTTCGTTACAAAGTGAAAATATCAATGTCGATGTTGTTGTAAATAATGCTGGTGTCTCAGGTCCTGTCACATGTTTTGCACATGCACCATTAGATGATTTTAGAAGTACGGTAGACATTCACCTAACTGGTACATTTTGGACATCTGTACAAGCACTAAAAGTTATGAAGGAAGGTGGAAAAATTATTACAATTTCTACATTCTTTGCAGAAGAAAGGCCACTTGAACAGAGACCGTATAGATTCAGAGGTCCATATACAGCATCACAAGGTGCAAAGAATAGACTTGTTGAAGCGATGTCATGGGAGCTTACAGAAAAGGGAATCGTCTCGATTGGTACTAACCCTGGCCCTGTTCATTCAGATAGAATTTACAAGACAGTTTATCCAAAAGCTGCATCTGAGTTTCTTAGAGTAAGTGGATTTGAAGAACTCTCACCAAGTGAAGTTGAAGCTGCAAACAAAGAGATTGTAGGCTTGTTAGGTGAAGATGATCAAACTATCAAAGATGGAATAAAATCTGCTGCAGAAAAGCTAGATAAACCAGAAACTACACTTACTGATCTACTAAATAAAGTTCAATACATCGCTGAAAAGATCCAAAAAAACACTTCAACAATGATTCCAGATCAACAATTTTTATCACAAGACCAAGTTGCAACAACAGTTCTAACTCTTGCTGGTGATGAACAATCAAAAATTCTTAATGGAAAAATAATACCAGGTGACCGAGTTTTCTATCCTGTCAAGTCACACATTAGATCATCTGTTTCCAAAACCGAAAAAAATAATCTTGGAGGAATTCCATATGTGGTTACAAATGATGAATCTGATGATGCAGTTCAAAAAGCAGATAGTATTAAGGCAGGATTAGATGCAGAAGGTGCATTCTCTCTCACAAGTGATGCTGAAATTAAAACTGCATTATTCATCCATGTAACAGGAGATGTTCCTGAATTTGCTAAATTAACTGAATTAACTAGAAATGAATGGGATGGTTTAGTTAACAAATTCATCAATAGACCAGCTCAAGTGTCCCAAAATGCAATGGAATCTTTTGTTCCAGGTGGTTCTAATGACCCAAGATTATTCAA
>CAYQPZ010000059.1:0-5470 GCA_964419505.1 uncultured Candidatus Nitrosopelagicus sp.
TTATGGAATATTTTGGGAAAAAAGCCGATTCTGTAATATGTGATCTATCACCACAAATATCTGGTAACTGGTCTGTAGATCATGCTACTCAAATCTCATTAAATTATACTGCAGTAAAAATTATGGATAAAGTATTAGAGAAAAAAGGAAATGCATTATTCAAAGTATTTGATGGTGAATATTCATCAGAGTTTTCTGATTTTCTAAAGAAAAAATTCATCAAAACAAAGTTAACTAAACCCAAAGCCAGTAGAAAACCCAGTAGTGAATTATATTGTATTTGTATGGGACTATACTAATCCCTAAAAATTTTTAATATATCGTCAATTTGGCAATTTGTTCTAAAGCCAGTAGGATTTAATGATGTACGAGATGCATTAAATCCAGAATCTTGTAGTTTCTGAATAGCAGTATCTAATTTCAAAGGAGCAGATTTCATACGTGAGGCAATTTCATCCAGTGTGTAATATGTTGGTTGTAAATCAGATTCTTCATAACATTTCTCTAAAACAACATCACATTTTTTGTTAACAGTAAGATTCCCCACTTCATTTTTCATAATTGCTACAAAGTCCTTATCAAATATCTTATCAATCCATAATGGACCCGCTGCCTCAATTTTACCTTTACAAAGTTCACATTCATTTACTATATTTTTTACAGTTTTTCGCATTCCACACTGCCTGCAATATATTATGAATCCCATTCTATCTTCCTGCTCAGGCTTATTCAAGATTTTGAGATACACACGGTAGTAGTGCATATCATTATCTACAAATTTTGGCTGTATTGTGATATCTAATCTGGATGATATCAGACAGATACATCCTATAATCAGTCTAATTGCAATTTCGTTACTAAATTTTGTTTTAATCGGTACACCGTAATACCTTCGTTTTGCTGCATTATTGAACAAACCATGTAGGACTTGTAAATCTGTAGCAGTTACAGAAAGTAAACCACCGTGCATTGTTGCCCTTACACCGCAGTCAATATACCTTGATGGAGAACCAAACGGATCTATATCTACTATTGATCCTCTATTATTTTTTCGTGAGTGCAAACTGAAAAATCTACAAGTCTCATTTTCAGAAATTTCAAAATTTTTCAGCGCGTTTATCTCTGAAGATTCTTTTGCAAGATCTAAGGCTTTCGGATTAACATCATTTGCAATAACTTTATCTACATCATCAATTTCATTTGCCACACGTAAAGATCTTGCACCTATACCCGACAAGCCATCAAGAAAAATTTTTGGATACTGAAAATTTTTCCAAAATGATGAATAAGCTATTATTGAAAAATCTCGATTCAAACTTGCTTTAGGATTAAAAAATGCGGGTTCCTTCGGTGGAACTTTTTCACTGATCGAACCATTAGGAACTCGAATCTTAGTTCTCCCTTCTAAGATCTCAGTAATATTTGAATTCATTTTATGTAATTAGCTATGACAAATCTTTCACCTATATTATTTAGTGTAAATTACAGGATTTTTTTATGAAGATTTGCGGAATTGATGATGCAGGACGTGGTTCTATGATTGGACCTTTAGTAATTGCTGGAATCTCAATAAAAAAACAGAATCTGAAAAATTTAAAGTCAATTGGTGTGCGTGATTCTAAAAAACTTACACCCAAAACGCGTGAAATTCTATATAAGAAAATACTAAAAATTGTAGATGATTATTATGTCGTTAGAATTACACCCAAAACAATAGATCGTAGTGTTTCCAAACACAATCTAAACCATTTGGAGGCAAAAAACATGGCTAAAATTGTCTTAAAACTCAAGTCAGATGTATCATATGTTGATTCATGTGATGTTGATTACAAGAGGTTTGGGAAAGAAATATCATCATTATCATCGAACGCAAAAATCAAATCACATCATCACGCAGATAGTAGATTTGTAACAGTTGCAGCAGCATCAATTATTGCAAAGGTTAGTCGTGACAGATCAATTCATAGGCTCAACAAAAATTTTGATCTAGGAAGTGGATATCCTTCTGATAAAAGAACTGTAGTGGCTGTGAAAAAAATACTCTCAAAGAAAAAATCAGAATCATTCATTCGTATGAGTTGGAAACCAGTAAAAAAAATTACTTCTAAAAAAAACTAAGATAGTGATTTTGCAATTACCATAGCATGGTCTTTATCATATGGTTTAAGATCAATTACTTGCTCAACGTAAAAACCTGATTCAAGCTTTTTAACTTCTGAATCAATTACATACTTTGGATCTTTCGTCACATCTATACTTCTTGTTTTAATGACTAAAAATAAATATCCATTAGGTTTAAGATACATTTTACAATTTTCTATTGCAATATTTGTTTGATCAGGCTGTGCAATATCTACATAAACTATGTCAACCTTACTGTAAACTGAAAAATATTCTTTTGGATTTCTTGCATCCTGGATAATCGGCACTATATTTTTTCTGTATGTTGCAACTCTATCTAAAAAATCTCTAGCAACTCTACTAGAATGTTCCACTCCAAAAACGATTCCCTTTGGTCCAATTATATCTGATATGTGGCTAATTGTTGTACCAGTTGAAACGCCAAGATACAATATGTTTGATTTTTCATTAAATGGAAAATTTGTTAAACCATTCATTACAGAAGCAGCTAACTTGCTTCTAAAAGGATCCCATAATCTGTACTCTGTTCCCTTTTTTAGTAATAATTTTTCTTTGTAAACTTGTTTTCCTGGCACTAAGTTTTCGGTGGCAATCTTTTCCTCACCGTCTACATGAAACCAAAAGAAATTTTTATCGTCGTCCAAATTGCCTACGTTTTCTATTCTTGAATTTACCAGATTTCTTCTGTTGAGATGATCTATCATTTCTATCAAAATTTCGTTGGAATTTAGGCTTGTTTTCTGGTCTTGGTTTATTCACTGGTTCAGTATATTTTTCTTCAATCTCTTTTACTCTAATGTTTAATTTCTCAAGTAATGTGGTGTTTAGACCAGCACCGTGCACATCAACTCTAGAGGCAATTGCAGCTTTTGCTGCTATGGCTCTAGCAATTTTACCTCTTTGCCATCTTGGTGCTGCATGAACAACTGCATGTTGGAAAAGCAGACCATGTTTTGGAGGATTTGAACCAGTCTTTAATGCACGAAACAGTGCTTTCTCAGCTCCTAACACTTGAATTGTACTAGCAGGCATTTTTGCTAATTTATTTAAACTTCCAGCTTTTGCCAGAATTCTTGCACCAACAGTAGTACCTAACACCGCAGTAATGTTTGGTGCATTTTTTTCCATTTCTTCATCTATTTGTGTCTCTAAACTTTTGCGCATGTCAAATAATTCAAGAATATTTTTTGCTAATGCTTGAACAATTTGGAGATTTTCATCTGTGATATCTCCTCCGCGACTTTTCTCTTTTACTAAAGATAACATCTGGACTTTTGAGTCAGGAAATCCTGCATCCACAAAAACACTATCCGGCATGTCATTTCTTTTTCCCGCTAGTACGATCTGCGCATAGCCGTTTATACTATCAATAATGTTATCAAGTTCAGGAAAATGAAGTCCATACCATTCTCGTAATCTTGAACTAATACCATTAATTATTTTGTCAGTGTCATCTAGAGTGTTAATTGCCTGTATAATGTGTAGATCCGGACTTTCAGAAACTTCAGTAACTTTAGATGAGGATAAGTTTATTGCAAATTCTCTCAGCTTCTGCATTGCATCATTTTCATCTTGAGCAAAATTTGCATCTACTAGAATTGCTGGCTTAGTTAATTGGATGTCTTCCATTTTGGCATTTGACATGATTTGTGAATCAATATCTTTTTTCTTTAACAGATCATTTAATGCTAAATCATTAACTACAACATCTTTTTGCTCATTACTTAAAAATTTAGAAAGATCACTTAATCTTGATTTTCCTTTCTTTACAAAAACGTAATCTTCGGCTGGCTCAGAGAATGGAAACGATTTTACACATTTATCATTATCAAATACCCCAATTCCTAATTCTGTGAGAATAACTGATAACATGCAATAACCCAATCTAACCTTATTAAAAAAGTTAGCAACGCAGAGTCAAGTCAACTGTTATAAGAGAATTATATCTACTATTTTCAAAGTGAATTCAAGCCTCTCAACTTCAATCGGTTCTTTGACTTTGGAGAGACCAACCATTCTTGCATCAGGAATTTTAGGAATTTCATTAGATGTATTCAATAGACTTCACGAGGCTGGTGCTGGTGCAGTCGTCACTAAATCCCTCAGTAAAGAGCCATGGGAAGGATATCCAAACCCAACTATTTTCAGTGTTAAAGGTGGAGGATGGATTAACGCAGTAGGTCTATCAAACCCAGGAGCAGAGAATTTTGCTGAAATGATAAGGTCAAATGAAAACGTACCAATCATTGTGAGTCTAGTAGGCTCTGTAGAAGATGACTTTGAATTTATGATTAAAAAATTCCAAGATTGCAAAGTCGCAGCATATGAATTGAATTTGTCTTGTCCACATGTAGCAAAAGTTGGTCTGGAAGTGGGCGATGATACAGAACTAGTGTCAAAAATTGTTAAAAAAGTAAAATCAATGTCTGATGTTCCAGTCATTGCCAAAGTGGGACTTGGAAGCACTGATTATCTTAAAACTGTAGACGCTGCCATTTCTGCAGGCGCTGATGCAATAACTGCAATTAACACTATACGGGCTATGGCAATTGACGTAGAAGTAGAACGACCAATTCTTAGTAATAAAATTGGAGGATTATCTGGAACTCCAATCAAACCCGTTGCATTAAGATGTGTCTATGAAATCTCATCAAAATTTGATATTCCAATTCTTGGTTGCGGTGGAATTTCAACATGGGAAGATGCAGTCGAGTTTATTTTGGCAGGCGCATCTGCTGTACAATTTGGTAGTGTAATGGGTGATCATTGGGATGAAGTTTTTTCAGAAATTAATAATGGTATTGAAAAATTTATGAAACGAAAAGGATATTCAACAATAGGTGAGATGGTTGGAAGAGCAAAGAGATCCTAATCACCCACATATTTGTACAATTGAAAGAGTTGTTGATGAAACTCCTACTGTAAGAACATTATATTTCCATGATTCAGTACTTGACGATGTTCTTCCTGGTCAGTTTGCAATGGTTTGGATTCCAGGTGTTAATGAACTACCGATGAGTGTTATGGTTGGAAAAGATCATTTTGAAGTTGGATTTACAGTAAGGAAACGTGGAGAATCCTCTACTGCATTATACAATCTTAAGGTTGGAGATAAAATTGGAGTACGTGGACCATACGGAAATTCTTTTGATATTAAAGCTGATAATACTTTATTGTTGATTGGTGGTGGAACAGGCTTAGTTCCTTTAATGAGGTTAATTAAGTACGCTGGAGCGTTGTCAGATTATACAGTACCTGAAATCACGGTACTAATGGGTTCTAGAACAAAAGAAGAAGTATTTTTTGAAAAAGTAGCAAAAGAATTAAC
>CAYQPZ010000060.1:0-5004 GCA_964419505.1 uncultured Candidatus Nitrosopelagicus sp.
GCAAATATCAAACATTGATCTCCATTATCGACAGTATCCAATCCTAACCCAATCCAATCTTTTTGATGCCTAGATTCTTGACGATCCTTGGTCAGATTTCCCTCAGTTTCTTCCCTGTCTTGATTTGTTATAATATGCCGGCTGTAAACGGCTTCAGATAATGGAACACGTCTAAATTTACTCTCAACTAATTCACATTCCAACCAGTCTGCAAGTTCATTGCTGTTTGATATGGTTGCACTGAGTCCAATAATTCTAGGTGGATTTTTTCCAATAAATCCAGATCTGAGTCGAGTCAGAACAATTTCTAATGTTGGACCTCTCGTCTCATCGCCAATTAGATGTATTTCATCAGAAACCACCAGTCCTATATCATAAATCCAATCTTGCTGAAATGCCATATTCGCATCCATGCTTTCGTTTGTGAGAAATATTATATCTGCATCTTCTAGTTTCTCTTTTCTTTCCTTTGAATCTCCAGTGGATAGTGCTACTTTGACTTTTCTACCTAGAGATAATTTCTCTAATTTTTTAAACTCTTCAAATTTTTCGCTGGCCAACGCACGTAACGGAGTAAGATAAACAACTTTGGTTTTATGTTTTGAGAGATGAGAAAGAATTGCCAACATTGCGATGAGTGTCTTTCCACTTGCAGTAGGTATTGTAATCAAAAAATTCTTTTTTTCATCAAATAATCCAGCCTTTACTGAACGCTCTTGTGGTTCAAAAAGTTCTTCATATCCTTCTAGTTTGAGAAAATCAATTGCTGAGGATTCTAGTTCTAATTCACTTACTTTCATACTATATTATAATAGCCAGGTTTGGCTTCATAAATAACTGAATCCTTTTGCATCTTTCGAATATAGTTTCTGGCTTCATCTTCAGTGAATTTATCTGTCTTTGCAAGATATTCAACCAACTCACTTTCTTCAACAGGGTGTTTGTGTTCACCTTCTAATCCTCTTATCACATCCATGAATAATTGCATTTTTGAAACTTCACTTCGTGGTCTACCTTGTAAAGTTCCAAGATCTACTTTTCCCGTGTTAACATCAATACCTGCCTCATTAAACATCTCTTCTAGCAAGTCAATTGCACGCTGAGCATCTTGACCCTCAACCTGTGTTTTCAATAGTAATCGTGCCCTGGCTGTTGCAAGTCGAATTAGACCCTCTAATTGTCTAGGAGTGACAGTAATTGTATCCTCACTGTCCTGACCCATACTTCTCATTTTCATGTAGTAATCTAGAATTTTTTCTTCAGCTTCCTGTGTTAATACTGGTTGAACTCGTTTTGCATATGCAATATATTTTGTGAGTGTTTCAGAATCAATCAAGGATCTACTGTCAATTCCTTTTGGCGTATGAAGGTTGATTATATGTCTTGCAATTTTTGTGTCTCTTTCTTTCGATGGTTTATCACGTACCACAAAAATCAAGTCGAATCGAGTAAGCAAAGGTACAGGTAAGTTAACATTTTCTGTGATATTTTTGTATGGATCATATTTTCCATACATTGGGTTTGCAGCTGCAAGAATTGAAGCTCTTGCGTTCAGTGTTGCAACAATTCCACCTTTTGCAATGCTTGCAGTTTGTTGTTCCATAACTTCGTGTAATGCACTTCTATCTTCTGCTTTCATTTTATCAAATTCATCTATACATACCAAACCTTGATCTCCTAGAACAGTTGCTCCAGCTTCTAACATGAAAATACCATTAGCATCTCTAACTACTGCGGCAGTAAGTCCAGCTGCCGTAGAACCACGACCAGATGTATATAATCCACGTGGAGCTATTCTTGCACAAAACTTTAACATTTCACTTTTTGCAGTACCTGGATCTCCAACCAGAAATATGTTGATATCACCACGAATTTTTGAACCGTCGTTTAATTGTCTCTGTGTGGAACCAGCCATCAACAACAGAATTGACTCCTTAATTGTCTCATGTCCAGTTATGTGTGGTGCATAAGACTCAATCAGTCTATCATAGATATCAGGATTTTTGGATAGGGCTAAGATCATTTTCTCCTCTTCAGGTGAAATTTCCTCTCTCTGGATTCGGCGTGAAATTTTATCGCCTCTTCCTCCGAAAAATTCTACATTATTCCCATCTAATCTCAATCGATAAAGTGGACTCTCATTTTTTGAAACACCTGACATTCTTTCTTGTTCAATTCTAATAATTCCAGTTAATACAATTCTGTCACCAGGTCTTGCATTATCAACTAAATCTTGTTTTACAGTGACATCAAGATAGTGTGGTAATTGTCCTGGTGGAAGATCTTCTGGTAACTCTTGAAGTCTAACAAATTGAACATCTATGAATCTGCTTGATTTAGGCTCAATTTCTAATTGCTTGTGTTTACATTTAGGATTTGAACACTCTAGTGGGTTAGTTAATTTTAGATCTTTATCTATGATTACATCTGATCTATGACCTTCTGGACATATGAAGATAAGTTCCTTTGCTAGTGGTTTAACTTCAGATGCACGCAAAACCATACCTGAAACACTTGTCATCTTACCAATCACTTCGGCATTAATCTGACGTAGACTTCGTTGAACTGGATAATTTCCAATTCTAGCTCTTATCTCATGTTCTATTTTTTTTGCATACTTGGGAAATCTTTGTTGTAAAATTTCTTTTATTGCTCTTGTGAATGCGTCTAAAATTTCATCTGGATTTGTATTAAACACAGACTCTACTTCAGGATGAGAAACTAAATCGTTATAGTCAATGTTGATAAATTTCGAATTGGAAGACATCATTTTATCAATTTCATCTACATATCGATAAGATCCAGTCTTGTCTTTGAATTGCACAAGAAAATTCTTTACATAATCAGACAGTGCTGATTCAGTTTGTGTTACTGAGCTCATTTACGATCGCCTATAACTTGTTTTTTGAATTCAAGACTTGCTTTATAGATCTGATTATAATATACCTCTTCTTCTACACTAAGTTTTGACGACAAGTCAGCTGTCAATCTTGATGAATCAGCTAACCTGACTATTTTACTTTGCCTTATACGTACTAATTCATTTAGCATACTTTCAACTTTATCAGCATCGTCCTTAGATAATTTTTTTATGTATGAATTCATCTTAATGTAAAAATGCTTATCTAAACTAGAGAGTGACTCTTCACCCTGAACATTTTCTTTAACTTTGGCTTGCTTTAATTCTGTTAGCATATCTTGCTCATGTAGTATAATGTGTTTTTCAGATTCTAAAATTTCAGCTACCCATCTTGGTATATTCATTATCTCTGATTCTTTTCCCTCAATCTTTACACCTGAAACATCCATTTTCAATTCGTGCTTAAATTCGACTTTAACATCCTCTAAACCATATCCTACCGAATGCACTTTTATCACATCTTCCAATTCCATGACGATCAAATGCATCTGAGGGATTTAATGGGATCGATCGATCAATTTCCTTAACAATTAGCTTTGATCATTTGATCCTGCTAGCCATTTATTAATAAGAAATAGCAGTTTGCATCTATGTCAATCTCAGAAATTATGTGGGTTGAGAAGTATCGTCCAAAAAAGATTCCAGAGATAATTAACCAAAAAGAGATTATGGGAAGCATACTAGGATTGTTGAAGAATCAGGCTGAGATGCCAAATCTGCTCTTTTCTGGTAGTGCAGGTGTAGGTAAGACAACTACAGCAATTTGCCTTTCCCATGAGATACTTGGGGATCGATGGAAAGACTACACGTTAGAACTCAACGCATCTGACGAACGTGGAATTGGTATGGTTAGAGAAAAGGTGAAAAAGTTTTCAAGATTTGCTGGTCTGGATACTGAAATTCCATTTAAGATAATAATTTTAGATGAGGCTGATGAAATGACAGCAGACGCACAAACAGCACTGAGAAGAATTATTGAGGATGCTGCAAAAATTTGTCGCTTCATACTGATTGCTAACAACATATCAAAAATCATTCCGCCAATCCAAAGCAGATGTGCAAACTTCAAATTTATACAGATTGGGCAGACTGACATCAGTGATCACTTAAAGACTATTCTTAAGAAAGAGAAAATTAAATTTGATGATAAAGGAATTGCAAAGATTACAGAATATGCTGATGGTGATCTCAGACATGCAATCAATTTACTTCAGGCAGTTGCAAGCACTGGTGACATTTCTGAGGCATCTGTAAAGTCAACTGCAGGTCTAACAAAAACAACCGATGTTTCCGACGTGCTAAAACTAGCTGTATCAGGAAAGATCCAAGATGCACGAAATAAAATGATCGAACTGATCAAAGTATATGGAATGTCTGAATCAGATTTTCTGAAATACATCAATCAAGCATTATTTGCAATGAAAACAGATAATCTTGAAGATATGTCACAGATCATCGCAAAATATGACTATAGAATTCTATCTGGCTCAAACCCTGAAATTCAACTAACTGCAATGATTGCAGAATTATCAAAATTTTCAAAGAAATAAACGCAGAGAGAGGGATTTGAACCCCCGCGTTCTTGCGAACACAGGCTCTCAAGGCCCGCGCCCTACCAGGCTAGGCGACCTCTGCAAATTGTGATGAAATTTACTGCTTAAAATTTGTTCAACATGATGCTGCTAGACTTTGTTGTGAAACGATCACTGTAGAATCTTATTAGAAATTAAACAAAAATCCAGGCAATAAATAATTTGTAATCGTTCCTAAGCATATTATACCAACTGCAATTATTACCCATTTCCATGGTACGTCAATCAATATTAGGTATTCTTAGAATTCGTATTCAAAGATTTAGGTATAGAATTCAAATACTAGTTATTTTGACAGATGGTATGTGTGGAGACCCAGTACTAGATCTGCTATATGTGGCAGTTCCAACTGCATTATTGGGTGTTGGAGCTTTCTTTATGATGGGAAAAGACGGACGGAAAAAGATAGAAAAAATTTTTAGATAAGATTTTGTTGCGAAACGATCGCTTTAGAAAAATGGCAGTAAAACTGTCAAACTACGAATAAAAAAT
>CAYQPZ010000061.1:0-4967 GCA_964419505.1 uncultured Candidatus Nitrosopelagicus sp.
CCGCAGAATTCTTCAGTTTTGGAACAAATGATTTGACACAAGGTGTGTTTAGCTTTAGCAGAGAGGATGTAGAAGGAAAATTCCTTGGAGATTACATGGATAAGGGTCTAGTAGAGATAAGCCCATTCCAATCTATTGATGAAAATGGTGTTGGGCATTTGATGAAAATTGGAATAAAGCAGGGAAGAGCAGTACAAAAAAATCTAGAGATTGGAATTTGTGGTGAGCATGGGGGGGATCCAAATTCGGTCAAGTTCTGCCATGCCGCAGATGTATCATATGTCAGTGCATCCCCATATAGAATTCCCACAGCAATACTTGCAGCAGCACAAGCAGCTATTGAACAAAAGAAAAGAAAATAGGTCTTTAAAGATTCTAAAACTTAGTCAAGTTTTTCAATCAATTTCAAAATTTTAAATGGAATTTTATCAAACTCCTTTCTTTTATCCATTGAAACAAAAAGTACGTTTTTGTTAAATGGAAAACTCATAACAATGAGTTTTTCCCTATGAGAGAGCGTAAAATTGACTTTACCAAAATCCTTATCAAATTCTTGTCTCATTTTTACACGAAGTGCTAATTCCATGAATAGCATCTCATCCTCTTTCTCATCTTCGAGTGATTTTACCGAACTCACCATCCCGCCTGCCACTAAGCGTCCTTTATTGTTAATTAGACCTGCAAATCTAATTTTGGGGTCAACTTTTGACACTTTAGCACAAAGTTCGTTCTCATCCACATTATTACTATAAAATCGATCTATTTATTGCACACTATTGTACAATAAATTTCTATGAAAACAGAATATAATGATATGTTTGAATATTACAAACACACCTCAATGTTTTGGAATGATATGATTGCTATGATGTCATCAAAACCATCCGCACTAACAGCTGTTGGGCCATTACGAAATTTTACAGAAAATATTAAAAAAATCTCCCAGGAATTAATAGAAGCAAATGAAGAAATTGTTAATTTTAACACACAGCTAACAGAATATTACCAACATTTGGGGGAAACATGGATTGGTGCACAAAAAAAAGTGATGGCAAAAATCTCTGAAGTGCCACAAGATTCGGAGTCAGTAGAAGCGTACAAAAGAATCTGGATTGACATTTTTGAGAATGACTTTACACAAATGTTTGATAACAAAGATTTTTCAAAAAATTATAATAAACTAGTTTCAACGGAATTACAATTACTAGAAAGATGGAATACCATTATGGATGTGGTCCTCAAATCTGCAAATATGCCAACAAAGGAAGAGGTTGATGAAATTTACAAAGAATTGTTTGCATTAAAAAAACAAATTAAAAAAATTAACCCAAAGAAAAAATCACGGAGTAGAAAAAATGACTCAGGAGTTTGATTCAACATCCAAAATTATAGGTGATTTTCTAAATTTTAATCGTAATTTAGCGGAATTAACAACAAAAGTTACAGTTCCACATGAAATAAAAATTGGTTCATGCCCTTATGATGTTGTTTATGAAGAAGATCGAATAAGAATGCTTCATTACAAACCGTTAACTTCAAAACAGATTCAGACTCCATTAGTAATTTCATATGCAATAGTTAATAGATTTCACATATTTGATATTGATCCAAAAAAGAGTTGGATTAGATACCTACTAGAAAATGGCTTTGATGTTTACATGATTGATTGGGGAACACCAACTAACATGGATAAGTTTTTGGGGTTTGACGAGTATGTGAATGATTACCTTGATAATTGTGTTGAATATGCATGTGATCAGTCAAATGTTGACAAAGTCTCATTGCAGGGATATTGTACTGGCGGAACTCTTGCATCTGTATATGCTTCACTATACCCAGAAAAAGTGAAGAATCTGGTAGCAACTGCACCTGTAATTGACGGATGGAAGGACACTACTGTAGTTAGTAATATTGCAAAAAACTTTGATGTTGAAAAAATGGTAGATACTATAGGAAATATGCCTCCTGAATTTATGTACTATTGTTTTTCAATATTAAAACCATTTGAGCAAGGAATTGAAAAATATCTGAAATTCTTCCAAAACATGGATAATGAAAAATTCGTTGATAGTTTTCTTAAAATTGAGAAATGGCTTGCTGAAACTCCACCCATTCCTGGTGAGTTATTCAAACAGTGGATTAAGGGGATATACCAAGAAAACCTACTTGTACAAAATAAAATGTTTGTTGGCAATCAACATGTATCACTCAAAAATATTACAATGCCTGTATTTACTCAGGTTGCAGTAGGTGATCATTTAGTTTCACCTGAATGTAGTATGCCTCTCCATTATGCAGTGGGAACTGATGATAAAAATTTGGAAATATACCCAACTGGCCATGTAGGAATGATTGCAAGTTCGTTTAGTCAGAAGAATGTTTTACCAAAACTAACAGATTGGCTTAAAGAAAGATCATAAAAAAAGGAAAAACACTCACATTTAGTTTCGTAGTTGTGTGAATGCAGAAGTCCAAGATTGCATTACATTATTGTTCAATTCAGCAAATGCTTTTGCATTGTTTGCAAATGTTTGAACATTTTGACGTGCTGCATCAACTGTTGCTAATGCCATTTTACTTTGTACGTCAAAGGATTTGATAACTTGTTCGTTTGAATCACGAACTGCCTTCAAAGTTGCCTCTGGTACATTTGTATTGATTCCAGTCTTGTTTGCAAATTTTCTTTGAAACTCGATTGTAGAATCAATTGCATTTTCGCATGCTTGGATGTATTCTTGTTGTAGACTGGTTACAGATTGATGATAACTTGGGATTACTTTTTCAACTGCGTCCATGTATTTGTCGCTAGTTTGTTTCCAAGTTGAAAACACATCTTTTGAAGAAGTGTTAGAACTGTTGCCAGTGCTTGAGTTTGTATTGTTTTGATTACTCATGGTTAGGAATGAACGGATACGCTATATATACCTATTGGTAATGAATGGTAATAATTACCAATCACACCCTAGTTATCATTCGTTATATTTTTCAATGGAACCACAATGATTTGTACAAGGTCACCTTCTGCAACGGTTAATGCATCTCTTTCAGCCTCAGGAATAGATATTCTACCATTACTACCAACATTGGTTTTGAATGCTCCCCAAGTTAGAAAATTAGGCATCATATTCTGAAAGTTACTAAATGGATTTTGCATATTTGGTTGTTGAACATTCATGTTGTTCATGAAATTCTGTGCCTGGCTAACGTTCTGAAGCCATTGTTTGTACATTTCAGATGGGTCAAATTGGTTTTTTTTGCCTGTCATAGGTAATTAATGGAAATATGGTTATTAAATGATCGCTATTTTAGAAATTCAGACACCAATTTGTAGAATTTATCTGGCATTTCAACATAAGGTGTATGACCACAGCCTAACATTTTGATAAATCTACAATCGTTAATTCCAGTTACATATGATGATGCATATTTTATTGGAATGACTGGATCATTTTCTCCCCAAACAATTAATGTTGGTAAATTAATTGATGAAAGTTTAGATAATATAACTTCAGCATCTTTTAGTCCAAGTAATGTTGACATAAAAGCCATTTTAGCATTAGGTAACTTCATACGTTTAACAAATCCTTTAATGGTGATTTCATCAATATTCTTGTTTCCAGACATCATTTCAAATGCACGTTGTGCGTTTTCGTCATTTGGGTATAATGCTGCCATGATATATGCATCAAGCGCTGGAGTTGTATGCTTCATAATTCCAGACGGTGAGATAAGAACTAATTTCTCTACCATATCATTATTTCTGGACACAAATTCAGCCGCAATTTGACCACCAAGTGATGAACCGATTATAGTAACTTTGTTTATACCTATATGATCAAGAAATTTTTTGATAAATTCTGATAGATAGTGAGTGGTGTAGTCAACTGCTGGTTTATCACTTTGCCCACAACCAATTAGATCAGGAACTATTACCCTGTAATTCTTTGCAAAGTTTGGAATTACCTGTTCCCAACGTTCAGCTGATGCACCCAATCCATGAATTAAGAGAAGGCTTTTCTTCGATTCACCATCTACAATATATCTAATATTATGACCATCAATCTTTACTAGTTTTTCCTCCATTTTGTAAACTCGGCACATTGAATTAATAAATAATTTGAAATGACTGTAAATAGCTGATAATTACAATATTATAAAAAAGAGAATGCATGCCCTACAAATGGGGAGAAGTGGGGCATACATCCCAAAGCCTTCATTTTTTAGCTGATCCGTGATAGATCTACTCATATAAAATAACGATCTTGATCGCAAATTTGATTCATTTTGTTTTAGGAATAAGTACTAAAATGACAATAAAATAAGTAATTCATGCTACCGACAATTGAGAGTATTAAGCAACAAAGACTAAAAATTAATCTTACACAAAAAGGGCTTGCCCACGAGGTAGGGGTCAGTACATCCATGATAAATCAGATTGAATCTGGACGAAGCCAACCTAGTTATGAAACTGCCAAAAAAATCTTTGAAGTTTTAACAACTAAAGAAAATCAATCATCCTATACAGCAGGCCAATTATGCAGTCAAAATATTGTAAGCATAAAACCATCTAATACATTACATGATGCTATCAAAAAAATGCACAAATCATTTATCAGTCAGATCCCAGTTTTTGATGGAAAAAAACCAGTTGGGGTCATTTCAGAATCTGGTATTGTAGCACATTATGAAAATGGGAATATAGAGATTGCAAAAAAAATCAAAATTGAAACTATCATGGAACCAATTCCACCAGTAATTGATTACAAAACACCTGCAAACACCTTAGGCCCACTAATCAAATACTCAAAATGCATTTTAGTGTCCAAAAATTCCAAAGTTTACGGAATTATCACTGCATCTGACACTTTGAAAATGATGGAATAACTATTTTGGATGTGAGCAAAGCTCAGCCAAAACACCTTCTAATGATTTTGGATGAATGAAAGTAACTTTGGTTCCAGCGGATC
>CAYQPZ010000062.1:0-4956 GCA_964419505.1 uncultured Candidatus Nitrosopelagicus sp.
TGTCCTTTAGGTTTTACTTTTGGAAAAACTTTGAAAATTTTTCCTTTTTCATTTACTAAGAATGTACTTCGGTTTATTCCCATGAATTCACGACCCATGAATTTTTTCTTTCCCCAAACACCAAATTTCTTACACACATCGATATCAACATCAGCCAGTAAGATGTAAGGAATATTCATTTTATCACAAAATTTCCGATGTGATTTAACATCATCTTTACTTATTCCTACGATCTCAATATCAGCCTTTTTGAATTTTGAATAATCTTTTGAGAACTCATCAGCCTCAGTAGTACATCCAGGTGTAAAATCCCTTGGATAAAAGTAAACAACATACCTTTTACCCTTCAACTCGGATGATTTTACTAGTTTTCCATCTGCATCTTCAAGTTGAAATTTTGGAACTGACTCGCCTTCACTTATCATACTTTGTTCCAAATCTAGCCTATCAATTAAATATTATTCCAATTCGTTCTGACTAGCATGTTTTATATGGATACTAAAATCGAATTTGAAATATGGTAAATCCAAGAGCATGGCTTGCTGAAGCAATTGCAACTTTTGGTTTAGTATTCTTTGGTCCATTATCTGTTATACTAGCTGTGGTAGTATTTGGAGAGGGATTGTCCATTGAAGCAATCATAATGATTGCACTCGGACACGGTGCAATCATTGCATTAATGGTATACGCATTTGGACATGTTTCAGGAGCACACATCAATCCAGCCGTAACAATTCCTATGATTATCACAAAAAAGATTGGGATTGCGGATGGTGCTGGCTATATTGTATCGCAAGTAATTGGCGGCATAATCGCAACATTATCACTGATGGCACTATTTCCAGAAATTGGAAAAGGAGTTCTCTGGGGAGGTCACGGCGGTCCAAGTGAATTATTGAATTTCAGCATGGAATCCGCATTTATCGTTGAAATTATTTTGACATTCTTCTTAGTTGTAGTAATTTTCATGACGGCAGTTCACAAAAAGGCACCAAAAAGTGTCTATGGTGCAGCAATAGGTGGAATGGTATTCTTACTTCATTTGGTTGGAGTTCCATTAACAGGTGCATCAATGAACCCAGCAAGATCTTTTGCACCAGCAGTAGCAACAGGTGATGCTGGTTTGTTAGAGGTTCAGTGGCTATACTGGGCAGCACCAATAATCGGCGGTATAATTGCCGGCGTGATCATGAATTATGTCTATGTCAATAAGGCAGAAAAAGAAGCATAATTCTTTTCCAAACGTTTTTAACAATTTTTCCGAGTAAATTATTGGGCTTGTGGCTCAGCATGGATAGAGTGAATGCTTGCGGAGCATTAGGTCGGGGGTTCAAATCCCTTCAGGCCCGTTCAGTATACATCACTTCTTTTCTTTTGATTCTTCTGATTTAGATTTGTCCCACATGTGCATATTACCCCTAAGCAAAAATGAACCAACTATTACAGTCACAATACCAACTACAACAAACGTTATTCCCCTTCCAACAACACCAAATTTTGACATACAATAATTGATGAGGTTTTTATTAAGAACTTTTAGTACGTTGAATGTTGCCTAGTGCAAAAAATATAGCGATATGGGTTGCCATATTAGGTGGGGGAATCGGCTTCTTTCTGTTTTATGGAGTTGCTGTAGAGATAATGCGCTGATATCTGAATTTAATTACAACTGAAAAAGATTCATTTTATGATAACTATATCAGAAGAAATCAAAAATTTTGTCAATTCTCAGAAATTAGGTTATGTTGCAACTGTATCAAAAGATGGCACACCGAATCTCTCACCTAAGGGTACAATTGTTGTCATGAATAGATCAACTTTGGTATTTGCAGATATACGTTCACCACAAACCATTGAAAACCTACAAGATAATCATTCAGTTGAAATCAACGTTGTTGATCCATTTCAAAGATTAGGATATAGATTCAAAGGAGATGGTAAAATCATCAACGAAGGCTCAGAGTTTGATAAAATTTTAGACTATTACAGAAATATTGGAGTGAAAAGCAAGATTAACTCAGTTGTTGTGGTTGATGTCAAATCAATGAGTGAAGTCACATCACCATCTTATGATCTTGGTGTGACAAAGGACGAATTAATTTCCAAGTGGAAGAAATACTATAGTTAAGATTTTACTTTTTTCTTCAGTTCAGCATGTTCAGATTTTTCTTTCTCAAGAATCTGTCTCACCATTTGCAATTCTTCTAATGTTTTTTGCAATCTTTTGTTTGTGGTGGCTACAACTTGGCTGGCTGACTCCACAATTTGCTTGGAATTATCACCAGTCTCTTTTCTCTTCTTTGTTTTTAACTCACTCAGCTGCTTTTTTATTACCTCTAATTCCTTAATGCGCTGTTCAAATTCAGATTCAACAGTCTGCATTTTTTGGGTTGATTCTAGGAGTTTTGACGAAATTTCGTCTTTTTGCAGATTTATTTCTTTTAATTCTGAACTTGCTTTAGCAATATCTTTTCTGGTTCCATCCAATTTGTCATGTGCCTCTTGTATCTCATTTACCGTATCCTTATTTTCGTTGAGTAGTTTTTTTGAATCCATGATTTTTGTGATTATTTCATCATATTCCTTTTTTGATAAACTAAGTTTTTCAGATATTAATTCAAGACGAGAGGATTTCTCAGATAATTCATGTCGTAATGCATCTAACTCATTCCGTATCTGCTCCTTTTGAATGTCTTCTGAACTTTTTATCTCAATTTTTTCAGGGGTCTTATTTGATATATCATCTTTATCAGCACTTGATGATTTTTCACCAATAATTTTTTCAGATTTACCTTTGATTCTACTTAACAAACCCATGTTTTTCACTCAAAATACTCTCAACTCACTTTAAACTCTTTTTGATTTTCTCAGAAATCTTATGTAAAATCCAATTCCACCAACTATTAATCCAAATACTAATGCAGCGACGCCTGTTTCTGGGTTATTAGGATAAACATTTGGTGCAAGGAACAGCAATAGTGCACCGAATATTATCAGCAGAAAGCCACTATTTTTTTTCTTTGATCTGTTATGCTCACTATGTGCCATTTTTCTAAATGTACGAGTTCAATTTTTCTGCGACGTTTTTTCGACCTATGTCCATTATGAACGGACCAATTTTTGGACCCTTTGTGGTTGACAGTATAATCTGATAAAGAATTTTGAAAAAATCTCGTGGCTCAATACCATTTCCTTTCGCTATTTGATATATTGCATTTTGAATATCTTCAATTTCTTTATCATCTGATAGTAATGATGTTAATTCATTCAGTGCTTTTTTTGTAGTAGAATCAATCTCAATTTTGATTTTTTCAGAGATGTCAAATTCGTCAGCAAAGTTTCCAGCTAGGACAATTAAATTATCAATATCTAGACTAGTTTCTTTTATGGCATGATAATCAACTAATTTTTTGTTCACTCTATTGATTCGATCCTCTTTGAAAATCTTGCATAATTCCAAAAGCAATCTGTAACTTACATATGGCTGAATTTGTGTTGGTGGATTTAGTAAATTCACATATTCATACAGTCCCTTAGATTTTACGAGTTTTGCTTCATTATCTATTTTGATCTTATCAAAGTATATTTTTTCTAACTCATTATATTCATCCATCAGTGAAGGAATATCTTCAAATCCAAGTTCTCTTGCACCTGTAATTCTTTTGTAAAGTAAAAGTAGAATTGATTTTGGTGTACCAAATTCCAACCATTTCTGTGATGTTACAACATTTCCCAGTGATTTAGAAATTTTCTTTCCGCCTTTGTCCAAAAACATCTCATATTTGATGTGATGAGGGTGAGGAAAATTTAATATTTCATCTGAAACCCAGTCATTTACTTTAACTGAATCCATAATGTCTTTTCCGTATGCTTCAAATCTTATATCAAATGCACTCCATCTTGCAGCAAACTCTACCTTCCAAGCTAGTTTGCCAAGATCTTTTGTGATATCTGCCTCTCCGCTATGTCCACACCCTTTGATGATTTTTGAACCAATTTCAGCGTCGTGGCAACTATATCTGACCTTTTTCTCATCGGGAAGATATTCTGTGGCTTCTGCTGTGTATAGGCGGTTACATTCTGAGCATACAGGAAAATATGGTAAAAATTTCTGATATTTTTCTTGACCGACTAAATCTTCAATTTTTTTGCCGATTTTTTCACTTTGAGAAAGTATTGTATGAATTTGATTTTGTAATAGTCCTTCCTTGTATGTGTCTCTGGCTCTTTTGAATGTGTATTCTATTCCCAGTTTTTCTAAACCATCTAACAATCTGTTGCTCATATGCATTCCATATGATTCATGTTCACCCATAGGATCTGGAATTAATGATACGGGTTTTCCCAAATGCTCTTCTAATGATTCAGGAAAGCCTTCTGGTATCTTTCTTAAACCATCAAGGTCATCAGAATATGCAATCAGTTCTGATTTGTAACCGAGGTTTTCCAATGCCAATTTCACACCATAGGCTCTAACAGCATCACCTAAACTTCCAATATGAGGAATTCCAGATGCACCTAATCCACTTTCAACCTTGATAAGATCAGTATTACGCCCAAGTTTTTCTTCTCTTTCTAGAAGCTCTGACGCTAGTTTGTCAATCCATGTTCCTTTTCCGATTATATTTTGCTCAGACATTTTTATCTCAATTCTTTCACCATGTATGGTCCATAAATCTTGTAGCCTAGTTTTTGATAGTATTCTCTTGTTCCAACAGCACTTATGACAAGAAGTTTCTTAGCAGCAAATTCATCCCTAGCAATCTCTTCGGCGGTGTTCATTAATTTTTTACCTAATCCCAAATGCTGGAAACTATCTGTTTCGTGTGAACCAATTTCTATCGCCTTTCCAAATACATGTAATTCTCGTACTATTGCAGTATCTGGTGTAATTTCTTTTCTATGTGCTTTCTGACTCGGCTTTCTTAATCTCAAAAATCCATATGTCAGATCATC
>CAYQPZ010000063.1:0-4932 GCA_964419505.1 uncultured Candidatus Nitrosopelagicus sp.
CAAAAATTATTCCGCCGATTGGCGCGATAATTATTCCTGCAAAAACTTTGGTTAGCCCACCGTAAACAAGTTGTTCAAAGCCTAATCCAATAATACCGGCTCCCATTATTCCACCGATTAAGGAATGGCTATTGGAAATTGGTAATCCAAAATATGTGCATACTGAACTCCAAGCTATCGCGCCTGTCAGACCTCCGATAATCATATAGACAGTGATCTCGTCAGGACTTACAATTCCTTTTGCAATAGTTGTAGCAACCGCAACACCAAAAATGAACGGTCCTGCAAAATTAGCAGCGGCAGATAACGCAACTGCATGAATTGGACGTAAAACACGCGTTCCAATTACAGTTGCGACAGAATTTGCAGAGTCATTAAACCCATTTACAAAATCAAAGATTAATGCTACAATTATTGCGCCTATTGCTACTTCTATCATAAAACCGCCTAGGTGTATTTCAGAACAATATCTTCTACAACGTCAGCAACATCCACACATCTATCTGATGCAGTTTCCATCGTTTCATAGATATCTTTTAGTTTGATGATTTTTATCGCATCGTCGCTCTCAAAAAGTTCAGTAATGGCCATTCTATACAGGTCATCAATTCTATGCTCAATTGCACTTGTGTTCCTACAATGTTCAATCATTACAGAAGGATTTTTGATATGTTGTAGTTTTGATGTCATGTATTCTACCTCTTTTGTTGCGTTTACCAGTTCATTTGCAATGTCCATTGCATATGGAGGTGTTGTAGTTATCTTGTAACTGTGAAATCTTGAAGCAATGCCGTCCATAAAGTCAATAATATCGTCAATCTTTGATGCAACCCTTTGCATGTCTTCACGGTCTAATGGAGTGATGAACGTATTGTTTAGTTCTGTAAAAATTTCTCGTATTACAGCGTCTGCCTCGGTTTCAATCTCTTTTACTTTTTTGAGTTGATCTTCATTCGTTGGGTCTGAAAGCAATACTTGTACAGCCAGTGAGGCTTCAACTGATTTTTTTGCCAGGTCATTTAGTAGTGTTAAAATTTCTTTTTCATTTGATTTCACCCAAGAAAACCATTGTCCCATATATTGCCATAAAATGATTTAGACATAATCATGATCAACATATTCTATATTGAACCTATATAGAATATGTTTAATCAACTCACAAAGTTTCTTATGATTAAAATATTAACAATTTAATTACAAATTATGATTACAGTTGATTGCCATAACGTAGAATCAATACAAAACGAATTGGTAATCTATGTTGCTGACCAAATAGGAGCTGTGCCAAATCTAAAGTATCATGAATTCATTCTATCACCAATCGATGATGATGATGTTATAGATCAAAATGAGGTCGTGACATCAATTAGGGAATTTTTATCCTCTATAGGTGAGCAGACAAATTTTGCTGTAATCTCAAAGGGTGATACTGTATCAATAGAGTCAATTAGGGGTAAAACCATAGAGCGTGATCAAAAGTCTTCGTCTGGACTGTTCTCGTGCCCACATTGTGGACATGTAACACAATATGAAGTAGTGCATAATACGCACATGAAAATTCATTATTTTTAATTAAAAAAGCCAATAGAGAGATTTGAACTCTCGACCTATTGATTACAAATCAATTGCTCTAACCAGGCTGAGCTACATTGGCACTAAATTTGTTTGAAATATGTTGGTTTAAAATGTTAAGATAGTCACAATTTAATAACTTCAAAAATCTGAGACGATTAATGAAAATCAAATACATAGAGCCAAAGAAGCTAAAAATCCTAGTTGCTGTTTGCTTTGGAATAGGACTTTGGGGTATAGTTTTTGGTCTATGGTTAGGTCAGTTCCAGTCATCTATGAACTATTTCATGATAACAGTTCTTGGAGTCATCAATCTATTTCTTGGAGGATTGTTTGCATATCTCCTGATGACACAGGTACGTCGGATTGATCCTAGAAAAGACTCAAAGTACAAACGAAAAGAATAGCATGCAAACTATGAGTATGTTTGTTGCAAAGTGCATTGCATAAGAGTGCTGAAGACCTTTTTTATCATATACATACTTGAAGACAAATCCGATTGGAATTAGGACTAATGCCATGTGTACCTTGATTCCCATGGCTATATGGATCAATGCCCAAACTATTACCATCTTTTTTGACTTTCTAAAATAACTCTCCTCAAAATAGTTGATATGCAAAAACATGTAGAGTAGTAATGGCATGAATGGTATTATTCCCCACATACCTTCTTCCGCAAATGGTCCGAACGCAATATTGTAACCAAGCCAACTCCAATTCAATATTGGAATCTCATCGACATACGGGAAAACAAACAAGACGTATACCACAAGAATTCCAAATGATATTGGAGCATACTTTATAGAATTTCGCCCAATCTTGAGATTACGTATTCGTTTTTTTGTATCTTTGATTAACAGTAAACTTGCACCAACAGTTAGTATGTAATATCCTATGATGAAATAGTCTGAATCAAAAAATGATGTTTCCATTAATGATTTCCAATAATACTGCATAAATAATCTATTCACCATATGTTATCATGGTCTTAGATGAGGGAGATGTGGCTGTGGATTTTAAGCTCTCAGCACATAATGGAATGTCAGTAGAATTAGGCTCATACAAAAACAAAAAAAATGTGGTTCTATGTTTCTATCCAAAAAATCACCTGTTTGGATGCCCATCAAAAAAGGTCTTTGATATGGCAAAAAGTGTAATTTCGGTATATCCCGAGATAGAATCAACAGAAACGATCCTATTTGCAATATCTGTAGATAAGATTGATTCTCAGGCAAAATTCGTAGATGAATATCACATTCCATATATTCATCTTAGTGACACAGACAAGAATACGTGTAAACAATATGCGGGTCTAAATATTGCAGGTCTTGGAAAACGTTCAACCTTTGTAATTGATAAAGAGGGATTAATCAGAAAAGTTTTTCGTGATATTAATGTCAAGTCCCATGGACAAGAAATTGTAGATTTTCTCAAACAACTCTAACTATAAATAATTCAGTTAGCACGTCTCATCAATGCTTGATCTTGTTGCGAAGGAAATTTTTCTTACAAAGGGAATTGGCGTACATGAAGACAAACTTACAAGTTTTGAATATGCATTAAGGGATGCTGGAATTTCTGGGACCAACATAGTTCTAATATCTAGCATATTTCCACCCGATGCAACCCTAATTCCAAGAAAAGATGGCCTAAAGAAAATTAATCCAGGACAGATTTTGTTCACAATATATTCAAGAAACCAAACAAACGAGCCACATAGATTAATTTCCGCATCAGTTGGATTGGCAATACCCAAGGACAGAACCAAGTATGGCTATCTTTCAGAATATGACGCATTTGGTCAAAATGAAAGAGAGTCAGGTGACTATGCCGAGGATGTTGCAGCACAAATGCTAGCATCATCACTTGGAATTCCATTTGATATTGACAAGAGTTGGGATGAAAAAAGGCAGCAGTGGACAATTTCTGGTAAAATATACAAGTCACAAAACATAACACAGACAGCAAAGGGCAAAAATGGTAAATGGACTACTGTTTTTGCCGCAGCAGTTTTGATACTCTAGTTATTACGTTTGTATCCTTTTAGATAAAAAATCGCTGCACCAATTGCCGCAATAACAATTACAGCCAGTATAATGTATTGTTCTCCTTCTGAATTTTGAACTCTAACATTGATATTGTCTATTAAAAAGGAATCATCTCTGTTTTGTGTGTCCCATGCATCTATTTCCATTACAAGTTCATCAGCAGTTACAGCACCTGATTGACCAAAAAGAAACCGTGCATCTATTGCATTATTAGAAGTTGAAGTAAAAAACCAGCCTTTTTCAAGAAGATCTTCAGCAGAGTCAAGTTTTGGTATTATGTTAGTATTTACTATACTAACTTTAGATGGAGATTCTGGTAAAATAATCACTTGTACAACTGAATTTAGTGGGACAAAGTTGTTCGCAAAATAGTTTGAGCGTTCTAATTTATCAACACCAAGATCTGCAAGTGGATTCACTATTGAAATATCAAACCCTTCCACTGAATACTGAGACTGTATTACAAGATCTCCATCCTCGGTCGCTATAAATCCTAATTCACCTACTTCTGTTTGCATAACTTTAAACAGCATCATAGGTGTGGTATTTTCTTGCAAAATCATTCCAGCGCTTATTACAGCACTTGGATTTTTTGCCATTTCTTTTGCAACATCATAAAATCCACCTGACTCTCTTAATTGTGGGTTGATCAATTGCTCAGATAATTTTGTAAAAACACTATTGCTTTCCTCTCTTGGTAAAGTGAAAACTGCTGAAACTGTTCGTGCAGTAGCCAAATCAGATCCTATTGGGGATTGTTTTTTTTCATCCATATGTAAGAAAATAGAATGGAATTCCGCATTCATATCAAATGCATTATTGATATCAGTGATTAATTCATCAGCAATCTTCCCGCCATTTTCATGAATTGCATTAATCCCAAGATCACCTTTTAGCGAATCTAGGCTCAAGCCTAACATGATACATTGTTCATCTAGTGGTACACCCATGACACATTCTTCCATGTTTGTAAAGAACACATAATGAATCGCATCATATGACATGATCTTTTCTATAAATTCATCCGAAAATTGTATTTCATTATTGTTTAACGTCTCAAATGCTATTGATGTCTGAATGGATTTAGAAAATTTTTGATCATAAATGATTGATGCACTTTCTAACCATGTTGATTTCTGAAGTAGTGGTGCAGAATCTTCTGATTCTTGCCCAAAGGCAAATTGGGTAAAAATAACTGAACTAAGGATTATTCCTAGTAAAAAAACTGATTTTAACACAGTGTTTGGGTTTTACTCGAAATTATTAATTTTACTATTAACATTTAAATCAGAATCTTATTGAGCAAAATTGA
>CAYQPZ010000064.1:0-4929 GCA_964419505.1 uncultured Candidatus Nitrosopelagicus sp.
CGTTCTCGCAAGGGATCGAGAGTTCAAATCTCTCTCCCGGCGCCATTACATAATAATAATGAAAGCGCATTAAAATTATGAAAAAATATGATATTGCAATAATAGGTGGAGGAGTTTTAGGTAACACGATATCCTATTGGCTTTCTAATTTGTATGATCTGAAAATATGTGTCATTGACAAAGAACATGATGTGGCAATACATGCAAGTACACGTAATAGCGGTGTTATTCATTATCCATTTTACCTAAATTCTAAATTAAAGAAGAATTTTGCAAGGGCCGCCTTTCTATCACATGGTATGTGGAAAGTATTAGCTGCAGAAAAGAAAATTCCATGGGTTCAGGGTGGAACAATTGAAATTGCATTAGATGAACATCAGCATAAAATTCTTGAAAAATATATGATTTGGGGCAAAGAAAATGGATTGACCGAAGAAGAAATTTCAATTCTTGATCATAATCAAGTGAAACAAAAAGAGCCAAATGTAGATTGTTATTCTGGACTTTACTGTACAAAAGAAGGTTCTACAAACTATGGCCTTCTAACACATGCAGTAAAAGAATTATCTAAGAATAACGGTGTAGATTTTTTGTTCAAACGTAATGTCAATAATATTATAGAATCATCTGATCAAAATGAAATTATCTTTTCAGATAAATCGTCAGTAACAACAAAGTTTACCATTAATTGTTCTGGGGGTAATTCACTTGATATTGCAAAAAAATTTGGATTACTAAATCATTATTCAGATTTACACTTTCGTGGAGAATATTGGGTTGCTAGTTCCGATACTGCAGATCTGGTTAAAACTAATATCTATACGGTTCCTCGATATACAGAATTCCCATTTCTAGATCCACACTGGATCAAAAGGGCAAACGGTGAAACTGAGATTGGTCCAAACGCAGTACCAGTAGACTCACCAGAATCATATGATAGTCTTATCAAAGATATTCCTACTGCACTTTCAAAAATTACAGATATTCTGACTGGAAGTGCAAAGAAGTTACTCATGAAACCAGAATTCATCTCATTGGTGTATAAGGAATTTCATAGTTCAATCTCTAAATCAGCAATGGTTGAAAGAGTAAAGAAATTCATTCCAAGAGTTAGAGCAGAGAACTTTCCAAGGCGTGGTACGTCTGGCATAAGGACACCAGTAATTTCACCAGAGGGAGATTTTGTTTCTGACATGATAGAAATTTTTGGTAAAAATTCATTTCATATTGTTAATTATAACACACCAGGCGCAACTGGCGCTCCAGCATATTCAGCGTTTGTAATAAAGAAATTACAGGAACATGAAATCTTAGATGGACCTCCAAAAATGCAAAATTCTATTTGGAATTTCGAGGATATAATAGAACAAATTTAATACATCTCAATAAAAGAAAAATCGTGCTTCCTGAGAGATGTTCAGTTAAACAAAACAAAAAAGATTGTGTAAATCCACCTGAATATGTTATTGAAGTTATTCATGGTGATGATACATACATGGTAGGAATTACCTGTCAGGCACACAAGAATATTGTTTCTACCAAAATCTTGGAATTACAGACTATTGGTAAGATTCCAACAGGTAAATTACAATTTGAAAAATTAAAATCAGTTGGAACCGATTGTGTGAGAATTGATCCTGACGAACTGATCCAGTTAGATTAGCTATACTGAATAAACCAATTTTTTATTACTTAATCCAAGTATTAGATTTTTTACCGTTATTTCTGCCATCGTGCGTCTTGTTTCACTTGTGGAGCTACCAATATGTGGAACTAGAACTACATTTTTCAGTTTAACTAACTCATTAGATTTACTAATAGGTTCATCTTCAAAAACATCTAATGCAGCACCTTGAATTTTCTTTAATTGTAATGCTTTCAACAAATCTTTTTGGTTTACAATTTTTCCTCGTGATGTATTAATTAGGAATGATGTTTTTTTCATTTTCCTTAGCAACGTAGAGTTAATCATGTGATGTGTGTTTTTTGAATATGGAACATGTACTGTGATAACATCACTTTTTTTAAATAATTCATTTAATGAAACATATTTTGCTTTACCTGATTTTGCTATAGTTTTTCTGTTGTGATACAGAATATTCATTCCTAGACACGATGCCTTTTTTGCGACAATTTTACCAATTCTACCCATTCCTAAAATTCCTAGTGTTTTATCTGAAATTTCTGTACCAACATAATCAAATGGCCCAAAAATTTCGGTCCATTTTCCTTTTCGTATAATATAGTCTCCTTCAGTTATGCGTCTTAAAAGATCCATCATCAAACCAATTGTCAATTCAGCTGTTGCATTGGTTAAAACTTCTGGTGTATACCCAATACTGATTTTCTTTTTTTTTGCATAATTAACATCAATGTGATCAAATCCAACGCTGTATGTACTAATTGTTTTTAGTTTATTTGCAGAATCTATAACTTCTTTGTCAATTGCATCATATGGGAAACATATCAAACCATCTTTATCCTTAATTTCTTCTAAAATTTTTTGCTTTGGCATTGGGATTTTTCCAGAATGGATAGTTATCTCACATCTTTCTCTTAATTCTGTTAGGGCGAAGTCATGTAAACGTCTTGTTAATAATACTTTAAATTTTCTTTTCATTTTAAACATCTGAGTATGTTAAACCATTTATAATATTTCATTGTAGTAATTTCATGCCTTCAGAACAGACTGATGATGAGGAATTTTTGAAATGTACCGATTGTAAAAATCCAATTGAAAAATGTACATGTGTTTGTCCTTATTGTGGTGAACGTGATAAATGTGAATGTGTCTTATTTGATGCAGCTACTGGAGGTTAAGAAATCATGAATAATGAATTAACATGGATGATAGGTGGACCGCAAGGCAGTGGTGTGGAAACTGCCGCAAATATTTTCTCTCAGGTCTTCTCAAAGATGGGATACCATGTATTTGGTAAGCGAGAATATTATTCTAATATCAAAGGCGAACATAGCTACTTTGCAGTAAGAGTTTCTGAAAAGAAGATTCATTCTAGTATTAATGGTACTAATATTTTAGTTGCATTTGATGCTGAAACAATATTTCGACATGCAGATGATGTTTTGAAAGACGGTGTAATCATTTATGATTCTGCTATTGAAAAATCTAGAATTAAAGATGTTTTTACATTAGATAATGACTTTAAACAAAGATTACTAGAAATGTTAAGATCCAAAAATAAACAAGATTCTGTAAAAGATATGCTTGATTTAGCCTCAGAAAATGGGGTTAAAACATATTCTGTTTCATTTAGAGATACCTTATCTGAAATTTCAGATCAACTGAATAATCCTAGATTGAAAGGAATGGTTCGAATGTCGAATACCTTGGGGGTCTCATTTTCTCTTGGTATGTTAAAATCTCCAACACAAATGATTCATAATGCAATAGAATTAATTTTTTCAAAAAAGAAAGCAGTTGCAGAACTTAACAAACAAGTAGCAACTTTTGCATATAACTATGCATCTGCAAAATTTACAGACGTTGATCTCTTATTTGAAACAAGAGAAGTAGAACCTAATACTATGCTTGTACAAGGTCACTATGGAACATCTCTAGGTAAAATGGTTGCTGGTTGTAGGTTTCAATCATATTATCCTATTACTCCTGCTACTGACGAAAGTGATTTTTTAGAACGAAATGAAATTTTAGAAATTAATGGTGACAGACCAGGTTCAACTTTAGTTGTTCAAACAGAAGATGAAATATCTGCAATCGGCATGGCTATAGGTTCATCTCTTACTGGTACACGTTCAGCTACCTGTACATCAGGTCCAGGATTTTCATTGATGGCAGAATCATTGGGTTGGGCTGGTATTAATGAGGTACCACTTGTGATTACACTTTACCAAAGAAGTGGTCCATCAACCGGATTACCTACCAGGCATGGTCAAGATGATTTATTATTTGCAATACATGCAGGTCATGGTGAATTTCCTAGGATAGTTTATGCATCTGGGGATGTAGAAGAAAGTTTCTATGACACGATTAACTGCTTTAACTATACAGATGTTTTTCAAGTTCCAGTTATACATATGATGGATAAATTCATTGCTAGTTCTGTTACAACATGTAAAAGATTTCAATCTGATAAAATTGAGATTGACAGAGGTAAGTTACTTGAAAAAATCGAGTCACCAAATTATCTAAGATTTGCACATACAACTGATGGGATATCACCTAGATCTAAAATTGGTTTAGAAAATGGAATATTCTGGAATACTGGAGATGAGAGTGACATGCAGGGTCATATATCAGAGGATCCAGTAAATCGAGTCGAAATGATGGATAAAAGACTACAGCGATTTACTCAAATCCTTGAAAATATTCCTAAAGATGAACAAATACTGTCACATTCTACAGGTGAAATTTGTGTGATTTCATGGGGTTCAACTAAAGGTCCAATTATAGATGCAATTGAAATGTTAAAGAATGAAGGAATCGATATTGGATTCGTTCAAATAAAACTTTTACATCCATTTCCAAAAGAAACATTAGAAACATTACTAAAAGATTGTAAAACTTTGATTAACATAGAGGCAAATCAGACAGCTCAATTAGGTTCTCTAATAAGACAAAATTTACTCAAAGAACCAGACTATTATGTACTGAAATATACTGGAAGAGCAATGACGTGTGACGAAATTTATAATTCACTAAAAAAAATTGTTACAAATAAAGCAGAAAAAATGGAGGTGTTAACATATGGCGCTTAAACTAGGAGATTTTAAAACTGATGTTCATAATGACTGGTGTCCTGGATGTGGTGATTTTGGAATAGTTAACGCAGTACAAATGGCTCTCGCAGAAATGCAGATACCACGTCATAAATCAGCTATTTTCTCTGGCATTGGTTGTTCAGGAAAGACATCACACTTCATCAATGTGTTTGGTGTACATACATTACA
>CAYQPZ010000065.1:0-4903 GCA_964419505.1 uncultured Candidatus Nitrosopelagicus sp.
GTGACACAGTACAACGTCCCAAAAAGACTTTTTAAAGCTTAACCTAAGTCAAACTAAATGTCATCAGATGAATTTGTTGTAACTCCTTGGCATGTTGAAGGTGATATAGATTATGACAAATTGGTTAAACGGTTTGGAACACAAAAAATCACATCTGATCTTCTTTCAAAACTTCAAAAAATTACAGGTGAAGACCATTTTATGCTAAGAAGAGGTGTGTTTTTTTCACATAGAGATCTAAACCTAATTTTAGAAAATTATGAAAAAGGTAAGGAGTTCTTTCTGTATACAGGTAGAGGGCCTTCTGGTCACACGCATATTGGTCATTTAGTTCCATGGGTATTTGCAAAATGGCTTCAAGACAAATTCAATGTCAATATGTATTTCCAATTAACTGATGATGAGAAATTCTTTACAAAACAAGAACTTTCGCTTGAACAGACAAGCAACTTTGCATTGGAAAATGCACTAGATTTTATTGCTTTAGGATTTAAACCAGAAAAAACAAAGATCATCATAAATACAAAGAATATCAAAACTCTATACCCAATTGCAGCACAAGTTGCAAAAAAAATCAATTTCTCAAATACAAAAGCTGTGTTTGGATTTACAAATGAGACAAATCTGGGAATGATTTTTTACACGTCTTTACAATCTGCGCCATGCTTTATTGAGGATAAACAGGTACTGATACCTTTAGGAGTAGATCAGGATCCACATTTTAGAATTACACGCGACATTGCTCCAAAAATTAACAAAACAAAACCAGCATTGATTCATAATATTATGATTCCATCACTTTTGGGTCCGGGTGGTAAAATGTCTGCATCAGACGAAAAAAGTACCATCTATACTACAGACTCACCTGAAGTAGTTAAGAAAAAGATTAACAAATATGCATTTTCAGGCGGACAGCCAGATGTAGATGAACATAGAAAGATTGGAGGCAATCCTGATATTGATGTCTCATATCAATATTTACGAATTTTCTTTGAGCAAGATGATTCTAAACTGAAAAAAATCTATGATGATTACAAATCGGGTAAAATGTTAACCGGAGAACTAAAATCAATTCTTATTGAAAAAATTAACACGTTTCTGTCTCTACACCAAGAAAAAAGAGAAGATGCAAGAAAAAACATCGATGATTACCTGCTAAAAGATTGATCAGTACAAGTATTATCTGTCAGGATAAATATGAATCTCAAAAGTTGGCTAGTTTAATTTTTGTAAAAGGAGGACATGAAACATTTATCACGGAAGTTTTGAATGTATTTGATAACGAAGTAGTTTTTTCAATTAAAGATAAATCCGCTCACAGTGTTTTATTTAGAGATAAAGATCAGGTTGATATGTTTATTGATTTTATTCAGTCAATAGTTGACAAAAAGCATAAAATCTTAGACACCGCTACTGATGATGCCATTGTTAAGATCTTTAAAGAATGATTAGACTAAAGCCTTATCCATTTCTAGACTCATTATCTCCTGAACTTTTAGAAAATAGAGTTGGGTTGTATATGGCATTTGTTGTAAATTGTTATCAATACAAATCATCAGATATCTAACTGCCCTTTTTGATATATCAACATTAAATTTCATTGGAAGAATTGGATCCTGTTTTACTTTGATTTTATCTTGTAACCAAGGAGGAGCCATATCCTTTGTATCAGAAATTATCTTTTGATACCAAAATGATAGTTGATCGGGCTGTAGGCCTTTTTGAATTTGTGTAATATCGTTGTTTAATTTTTTAATTATTTGTGATGTGACTGACATGAAAAGTTTTTAAAAAAAAATTGCTATATCCCAATAACTCAAACATTAGCAAGTATTTTGTCAATTAACATATGTTACCTTGAGCGTCGATCTCTGAATTCCTTATTCTAGTTGTGGATATACGATTTCCATCCTTGGCTAAAATCATGGGAACCATAACTATAGTGACAGGCGACTGATTTTGCTTGAATCTTAACTTGTTAAGTAAATCTCCTTTACTACTTGTCTCCTCACTCACTACAAGTGCATCCACATTTCCTTCAATTGCAGCCGGACCAAAATCATTATCTAATTTGGCAATCTCAAATACATGATTTGGAAATTTTTCTTGTAATAGATATTCTAATTTTGAACACCTTGTTTGAAAATCATTAAGTAGTTTTTTCCCTTTCTTTTTTGCTAATTCATCTGATGTAAGACCAATAATCACCTTTTTTGATATAGAAAATCCCTTATCAAGTAATGCCATGTGTCCTGCATGAATAATATCAAAAGTTCCTCCAAGTGCAACTAGAGTAAATTGCATATTTTTAATAAATTTGTTTGAAAATAAACAATCCTATACAGTACAAACTAGTTAAAAAATGAAAATAAGTAAAAAGAGTTTGTTAGAAGTTTATCTTCTTTTTCGCATTCCAGTAATTGCAAACCAGTATACTAGTCCCGGTGCTAATCCTACTATAAGTGGAATCCAAACTGCTATTGAGGCTTCATAACCTGCCATGTTTACTTTTTCATTAGAAATGGTATTTAAATCCATCTCAGATGCATGAAATTCCAAATGATCGGTGGTTGTTTTTATATAAAATAAATGGACTCGCTGGGATTTGAACCCAGGACCCCTCGCGTGCAAGGCGAGTATTCTACCAGTCTGAACTACAAGCCCTCTGTTGACTCAATAATGCTGAGACTTTAATTGTTGTCTTTCTTCTGGCAAAGATTTTATTTGCATTTTAGAATAATTTTTCATGGTACTCCTAGAATCTGAAGTTTCTCTAAAAACTGGTGATCCAGCACCTAATTTCAGATTAAGGGGTATAGATGATAAAATACATTCACTCACCGAGTATGAAAAAAAAGGACTCTTAGTGATATTCATGTGCAATCATTGTCCATATGTAAAAGCCAAAATTGAAGCAATAAAAGAAATACATCAAAAGTTTAAAGATCAAATTTCATTAGTTGGAATAAATAGTAATGACTCTGAAAAATACCCAGATGACAGTTTTGAGAGTATGAAAACTATTGCCAGTGAAAAAGGCATAACTTTTGATTATCTTGTTGATGAAACACAAGAGATTGCAAAAAAATATGGTGCGGTATGTACACCTGATCCATTTTTGTTTGACTCGCAACAAAAATTGGTCTTTCATGGTAGAATTGATGATGCAATGAACCCAGATGCTGTAGCAAATGAAAAAGTTATGATAAATAATATTGAAAAATTCCTAAATGGTGAAAAAATTGAAAAAGATTTTGATCCATCAATTGGTTGCTCAATCAAATGGAAATAGCAGCAAACTTAAATGACCAAATCCAAGAAAATTTCTGAGGGCTCGTAGCTCAGCTTGGCTAGAGCGTTCGACTGATAATCGAAAGGCCATGAGTTCGAATCTCATCGGGCCCACATCATCTCATATATTTTCAAATTTTGTTTGAGACCACTGTATTATGTCTTCTAATTTTTCAGTTTGAAGATCAGATTTTAGCTTTATTTTTCTGCCGATTTTTCCTGATAATATAAGATACAGATTATCATCATTTTTTCCTTTTACAGAATAAAACGACTCGGAAAAAAATTTCAAACCTTCTTCTGTTTCAGAAAATACTACGATTAACATTAAACCCTGTTTTTTCTTCCATATTTTTGATAATAATTTAGTTAATTCTAAATCAAATAAAACATCAATTGATGCTGACATATCACCCAGAAAAAATACGTTCCAATCAGTAGAGTGATATGCAGCAGATGCTGCCTCTGCTTTTAGAATTGATTGTGAATCGGTAGAAATTACTACTACATTTTTTTCATTCTTAGAATTTTGTATGTCAAGATTAATAATTTGAATTGATTTTGATATGATGGTTCTCAGCAACTGCTCTTCTGCTCTACCAATTTTGCCCTCATCAAAATAATTCTGTGCTTGAGGAATTGCTGGTAAGATCACCTCAGTCATTAATTTAGTCACGTTTACATCAGAGTTCAGGCAACTTCTGATTAAATTGTAAACTGCCAAATCTGAGTATTTTGTTAAATAATCAAGGTATTTTTCTTGAACTCGGAAATAATCATCTGGAAATTGGAATTGCTCTATTCCTTCATGAACAAACCACAAATTTACATTTCCAATAGTTTTTTCAGCAATTACTCCCTCTGCAGAAAACACATTGAGATATTTAGTCATTGTAACGCGATTGATTCCCAACCTTTCAGAAATTTCAACTCCTGAAATCCCAATTTTTGAATCACGTAGTAACTTAATCAATTGAAACTTTAGTTCTGCCACATCATAACCGCGAGCCATATACCAATCTAGATTTTCACTATCGTATAAAGTCTAATTGAGATTTAAAATTATTTAGCCATGAGTTAATTATCTCTATTAAAAAAAAGTTAAATAGTTTGTACTTTATAATACGGTAAGGAAAGGTAAAATGCCAAAGCCAGGATTCAAATCAATTACAATTTCAGAAACAGTTTATGCCAAATTCTTTGATGTTTACAAAAAGAACAAAACTAGTTTGAATATGAAAGGCGTCAATAGTTTTGCTGGATACATCACATACATGCTAGAAGACAAGATACAAAAGGATAAAACATTTGCAAAATACTCACCAAAATTGGAATTAATCTCTATTGAAGATGACCGAGTTATAATCAAAAATAATATAGAAAATAGGATTGCTGAAATTGTATATCAAAGAGATGAACTTTATTGCCAACTTTGTGAAGTAAAAGATTGTCATTGCATTGGATATGTATGGTCAATTCCTGAAATCTATGAAAAATTAAATTCTAAAGGTATTCGTAATCACAGATAATACAGTGGAGGAGGAGGGATTTGAACCCTCGAACTCCTGAGAGACGGGATCACCCATTTTTATGATCTTAAGTCCCGCGTGTC
>CAYQPZ010000066.1:0-4693 GCA_964419505.1 uncultured Candidatus Nitrosopelagicus sp.
TTGTGGAATAGGTCTATTTATTGTTGGTTTTGATCAAGGACATATTTTCAGTTTAATTATGGGCGAATCTGCCTTTGATGAAATGTTCATCCATGAATTAACTCATGATTTAAGACATGCAGCCGGTTTTCCATGTCATTAATTCTATAAAATTTGATAAATAATGAAAACTGGGATTTTCATCATTATAGTTCTACTTTCCGGATGTTTTGCGGGCATAATATATGGTGCATTAAACCTTGCAATTGTAGAGCCATATCTTGAAGATGCAATAAGTATAGAAAATCAAAATCTTTTTGAATCAGGTGCTGAGGAAGACACACCACAGTTTTGGGTTGAATATTACAAATATCGTTCATGGCAAAAAGGTGGTGAAGTTCTTGCAGGTGCAATATTAGGAATGTCGATAGGCTCACTATTTGGAATTGTGTATACATTAAGTAAAAAATCACTTCCTAGTAAACACAATATTGGTAAAACATTAATTTTAGCAGGACTTATGTGGTTCACCTTATTTGTAATTCCATTCTTAAAGTATCCTGCAAATCCACCGACTGTCGGTGATGGTGAAACAGTAGTTTTAAGAGGAATTTTATATCTAGTATTAATTGCTATTTCTGGTTTCATGGCAATAGGATTCTATCAAATATTCAAAAGATTGAAAAATAAAAAAAGAATTACTGCATTTGTTGGATATGGAGCATTAATGAGCCTAATATTTGTCTTAATGCCAGAAAATCCAGATAAAATAACAGCACCAATGGAGTTAGTGAATGGGTTTAGAGCGGTTGTATTTTTGACAAGTACTGTGTTTTGGTTTGCACTTGCATTAATTCTTGGTGCATTCTGGCAAAAAACTAATCCAGACCTATCTAACACTTAAACAATAATATTCTAAATTCTAAGAATATAGAATCACAAGAATTAGTTTAATAGAAGTGTATTTTAGAAATTTTTATGACAAAACATCTAACATTACCACAATTAAAAAAATATGATGTCACACAAAAAGTCATTGAAATGTTGGCTGACGCAGAATCACGTGCAATATTATTTTCAATAATTAAAAAAGGTAAGACTGCCGCTGAACTTTCTAACAAACATAAAATTCCATTGAGCTCAGTTTACAAAAAAATTTCTGATTTACAAGAATTAACACTGATAGAAATTGATAGTTGGCATATATCTGAAAAAGGTAGAAAATTCAAAGTTTACAAAAGTAGGATTAAATATGCTGAAATCAATATCAAAAAACCCGATCCCATATTAAAATTAACTCCAAATAAATAATTTAAAAATGAAAAAAAGTATGATTAGAGAAGCACTGCCAAAACCAAATGTCCTACAACTAAGTCAATTTGATATAACTCAAAAAATCATGGATTCGCTAGTCAATACATGTCATCGATCTGTATTATTTTCAATTATCAATGATTCAAAAGATGCAAATCAAATATCACATGAATTAAACATATCATTATCAGCCGTTTATAAAACTCTAAATCAATTAGAAAATCTAACCTTAGCACAGGTTGAAAAGTTTACAATAATAGATGGCAAAAAAACAAAGTTTTACAAAAGTAGAATAGACCGTGCCGAAATTAAACTTGAAAGTGATGATACTGTATTACATCTATTTCCAAATCATAAATACGAAAATGATTAATCTTAATCTTTCCACACATAATTTCCGTGATGCTGCACAAATGGGAATGCGTACTACAGTAGGTGCCATCTTATACACTCAAGAGGATTCCAAGGATACTACAATAAGTTAAGTAACAATTTTTTCTAACATATTTTTTGATTCAGCAATTTTGACCTCACGTGCAATTCTACGACCCATACTCATTGGTTCATCATAAAGTAAAGCAGTGTATGGTGAACCTTCCATGAAAATATTTGTACCTGCAACAATTCTTGCCGAAAATTCAAATGAAAAGAAATTGGCATCTTGATCATAAACACCTTCTATACAGAAAGGTCCATTCATTCCAGGTGTGACAAGACGTTTAGATGCCTCAACAAAACTCTCACCCATTGAATAGACTTTCTCAAGTAAAGACTCACGTAAAACTAATGGACTGTTAGCAATCACATTGAATGACGGAATCTCATCAATGTCTAATTGTTCTTTGGCTGGAATCCGTCCAAGACCTTCAATATCTGACTCATGCCGTTTATCGACACCAAAAAATTCTAGTTCTTCAGTTATTGGAGAATAAAAGAACTGAAGATATGCTAGTACACCAGAGTGATATTCTTGTAAATATAGATCAGAATCATCTTTTATCAGGCCTTGAGAAATAAGCTTATCACGTTTTCTGTTATACTCATCTTCACTACTTGCCATAAAATATCCCTTCCCTCCTGCGGCACCATGTCTTTTTGCTATAACTAACCTTTTGATATCTTTAGGATTTTTAACGGATTTTGGTACATTAAGTTTTGATTCAAGCATAAGTTTTTCTTTCATCACTCTATCTGACTCCCATCTTAGAATCCATTTATTTCCAAATATTGGAACATTAATTGATTCAATTTCGTCTGAGGTCATTTGAGAAATTAATGTCCCGTGAGGAACCAGAACTGCGTTCTTTTCTTTAAGCTTATTTTGACATTCATCAGTAAGAATCTCTGAAAATGAATCAACCATGATTAGTTCGTCGATAAATGAAAAACGACGATACAAACTTTCACGTTTTTTCTCACATACAAGTAATGTTGTAAAACCCTCATCTTTTGCACCCTTCAAGACTTGTAAAGCACAATGAGAACCTAATGTTGCAATACTCGTCAATTGTAATTCTGATTAGTACATTGCCCTTTTGAATCTATTCCCTAGAAAGTGAATTTGAGACATATTCAAAGATCTCATCAATTAGTTCTATTTTTGCCTCAGAAGTGAGTTCGTCAGGCAGGATTTTTGCTAAAAAATCATACATTGAGGCAGAATCTGTTAATTCACCCCTCTCTTTTCTGAGAGAATATGTTGCAATTGCACCTGAAATATAGGCTATAGCCTTTTCTCTCTGGTTCATAAATTTAGTGTATAAATCTGAAATAAAAATGAGTATACAAATGTAAATAAAACTCAAAACCAGATTAATCAAATATGATTGGCAATGAATTAGGAGATTTACGAAGAAGTCACTATTCCATGGAATTGAATGGATTAGCAGAAGGTACAGATGTAACCGTAATGGGGTGGGTTGTTACTGTTCGCGGTCACGGGAACATTGCGTTTGCAACAATTCGAGATAAACTTGGAAATATTCAGATTATCACAAAAAGTGGAGAATGTGACGACGACATACATGAAAAATTATCAACTCTAAAGCAGCACTCATCAATAGCGGTAGTTGGAAAAACAAGAAAAAATGAAAAATCACCTACTGGTATTGAGGTTGTTCCAAGTGAACTTCGAGTTTTTTCAGAAGTGGAAAAGATTCCTCCTTTTGAACCATATGCAAAAAGTGTAAAAAATATTGATACTCGATTAGAAGTAAGAGCAATAGATCTTAGACGAAGTGTCTTACAAAAAATATTCTTAGCTAGAAGTCATACACTTAGAGCAATTCGTGATTATCTTTCAACACAAGATTTTGTTGAAATTAATACTCCAAAAATGATTGCAACTGCAACTGAAGGTGGTGCAGCATTGTTTCCAATATTTTATTACAATAAAGAAGCCTTTTTGGCTCAAAGTCCTCAGTTGTATAAAGAACAACTTACAATGAGTTTTGAGAAAGTATTTGAGATAGCACCAATATTTCGTGCTGAGCCATCAAGAACTAATCGTCATCTATCAGAAGCAATTTCTATTGACTTTGAAGAAGCATATGTCGATTATAATGATGTGATGGATAAAATCGAAGAACTTGTAAAAACTTGTATTACTACTGTACAGAAATTTGTAAAAGATAATCCAGATACTGATTTCAAAGTTCCAGACGTTCCCGATAAAATTCCACGTTACAAGTATTCAGAATTAATTGAAAAAATGCAGAGTGCTGGTCTCAAAACCCAGTGGGGTGACGATTTGTATCCAAAAAATCTACAAAAAATTGACCTTTCAGGATTCTATTTTATTATTGATTGGCCAATGGGTCCTAAACCATTCTATGTCAAAGTGAAAAAGGATGACCCAAAAATTTCTGAATCATTTGACTTGATGTGGGGTGATTTGGAATTGTCATCAGGCAGTACAAGAATTGAGAAAAAGTCAGAATTAGAGGAACGTATGAAGAATAAAGGAATGAAAATTGATTCGTTTGATTATCATCTTACTGTGTTTGATTTTGGTGTACCGCCACATGCAGGATGTGGAATTGGTCTTGAAAGATTAATGATGGCACTAACTGGAACTGAGAATATACGTGATACAACATTTTATCCAAGAGATGTTGATAGATTAACACCGTAGGAAAAAAAATTGGTTGATGAAGAGGAAATCATTCGAGTAGCAAAATTAATGAAAATTGATCTTGATGATCATACTGAACACGTTGGTAGGGTAAAAAAAATGCTCGAATATTTTGACATTTTAGACCAGATTGACCTTTCATCTGAAGAAATTGTTTCTCAAGAAAAGGCACTTGATGAATTACGAAAAGACGAATTTATCTCTAATAATAAAAAACTAATTGAATCTCTAAAAAACTTCCGTGAACATTATGTTCGAGCCCCAAAG
>CAYQPZ010000067.1:0-4597 GCA_964419505.1 uncultured Candidatus Nitrosopelagicus sp.
CAGACACTTTGGCCTGCTCTTCAGAAAATGTGGAGTATAGAAATTTCTTGTATGTAAGGAAAAGAATGCCTAGAATTATGCCCGACATTACAAGTATTTCAAGAACGTTTGTAGTATCAACTACGACTGCACCAAACAGAAATTCCTCAATGTCATGCATATCCAAATCATCTGCTAAACTGACCAATATTACACCTGCACCAAGACCTGTTGCCAGCAAGATTGCAACTATTGCATCACCTGAGATATCAAATTTCTGACGGACTTTGGTTAGACCTAATGCGCTAAGTATAGCAATTGTACATGCAATCCATATTGGATACACTCCAATGAAAAGTCCAAATGCCACTCCACCAAATGCAGAATGTGCTAAAGCATCTCCAAACAGAGAAAATTTTCGTAAAACCAAAAACAAACCTATTGCACTACAAAGTAAAGAGATGGCAATTCCTGATATCAATGCGTGTGGAATAGACTCGTATGCTACAGATTCAAAAGTCATTTGACATCAATGATGATGCATGTGCATCTGCATAGAAGTCTCTGAATATTTCTTGAGCATCTCATCATCTGAGAAGAATTCTTGCGAAATGCCGTGAAAGAAAAGTGTCTTGTTAAGACATGCCACCTTATTGGCAAGTCGTTCCACCGCATCCAAGTCATGTGATGACCATATTATTGAAATTTTTTCTTTAGTGTTTAATTCACTTAAAATTTGAAAGAAAAGATCCTGGTTGTAAACGTCAAGTCCAATAACTGGTTCGTCTAAAATTAAAATTTTTGGCGAGTTGACCAAAGCCTTTGCAATAAATACACGTTGCTGTTGACCAATTGATAAATCTCCAATTCTTCTGTCAGCAAGTTCATGCATCCAAACTTTCTGTAATGCTTCTTCTACTTTTTTTGAATCATTCGAGTTTTGACTCATAGAAACAATCTCTCGAATTGTTGCTGGAAAATTCTTATCAACTACTGGCTTTTGTGGTACATAGCCTATCTGTGGCAAATATTTTTTTGAGTCTTTGATGTTCTGACCAAAGAACTTGATTATTCCATCATATTGTGTGTGCAATCCAAGCATACATCTAAACAGAGTAGATTTTCCTGCACCGTTTGGACCAATTATTCCTAGAAAGTCACCATCATCAATTCCAAAGCTTATCTCTTCTAAGGCATTAATCCCAGAATAATCAACTGACAGCTTTTCGATGTCTACTATCATGTCTAAAATCCGTGCCTGATTATTAATAAATGTAAAAAAAGTTAATAACATTTAGTTAAAATTTTTATGTTTCTTAATAACAATAGACGTATGCCAATAGTTTCCATTTCACTCACTGAGGAAATACTCAGAGAAATTGACTCCCTGCAAAAGAGTCTGGGATTCTCCGGAAGGTCTGATGCCATAAGGGCTGGGATTCGGAGTTTTGTTTCAGAAGAAAAGCAAAAAGAAAATCTCTCTGGAAATGTTAATGCCATCTTACTGGTAGTCCACAATGATGAATATGATAATCAAGTTAACGGGATTAAACATTCGTATGAGGATCTTATCACAACACATCTTCACAGTAAGATAGAAGGAGACAAGTGTATGGAACTTTTCATGCTAAAGGGAGAGGCAGACTCTGTCAGCTCAATCACCAAGGATTTTCAAATTAACAAAAGAATGGATACTGTAAAATTGGTGACGCTGTAATGAACGCCGAAGAGATAAAAAATCAGATTAGAAAGTTTGCACTGCAAAATGCCGCAGAACATGACGGACAGACAAGAGATAAAACAATTCTTGCAAAAATCTTAGGGACAATTCCAGAATTGAGACAGAAGGTGCAGGAAATATCTCCAGTTATAACTGAGATAGTTTCTGAGATAAACCAAATTCCATTAGAGGAACAACAAAAAGAGATTACTGAAAAATATCCAGAACTATTACAAGTTGAAGAAAAAAAGCCTGAGCAAAATGTCTTACCACCACTGAAAAACACTGAAGGAAAAGATATAATCACACGATTCCCTCCTGCACCAAATGGCTATCCGCATATTGGACACGCAAAGGCTGCAATCATCAGTGAAGAATATGCAAAAATGTATGGAGGAAAAATGATCTTACGATTTGAGGATACGAATGCTGGAACAGAGAGGTTGGAATATTATGCTGCAATCAAGGTTGGACTTGACTGGCTCGGAATAAAATATGACAGTGTTGAACATGTCTCTGATAATTTGGAAGTTCTATATGAAAATGCTGAAAAGCTAATCAAGTCAAATGACGCATACGTCTGTACCTGCAAACAGGATAACATTAGCAAGAATCGTAGAGATATGACTGAATGCAAATGTACCAAAAGGGACACTGAAGAAAATGAGAAGATGTGGCATGACATGTTTAATGAAAAGAAGTATGGGGAAGGAAAGATACTTTTGCGCTTCCGTGGAGACATGAAATCGGGAAATACCACGATGCGGGATCCCGCTCTTTTTAGAATTAACACAAAAAGACACGCACGAGTGGAACTCAAATATCGTGTGTGGCCAACATATGATTTTGCAGGCATAATTTTCGATAGTATGAGTGGGGTTACGCACGCAATGCGCTCAAAGGAGTTTGAACTTAGAAAGGAGCTACACCATGCAATACTCGACAAACTTGGAATGGAAAAGGCTGAGTTCATCTTCTTTGGAAGGCTAGACCTTGAGGGAATGACTGTTGCGAAAAGTGCCCTAAAGCCTCTGATAGAAAATGGAAAAATTCCTTGGTATGATGATCCAAGACTTCCGACACTTGAAGGATTAAAACGGCGGGGAATCAGACCCGAGGCTGTTAGAAAGTTCATCTTGTCACTGGGCTTGACAAAAAATGATACCAACTCTCCATTTGCCACACTTGAGGCATTTAACAAGAAAATTATTGATGCGGAAAGTGTACGTCTGCATATGGTTAATGATCCAAGAAGGATCAAGTTGGCAAACTTTGATGCAAAAGACATTGAGTTAGCAAATCATCCAACAAAAGACCTTGGAAAAAGAACCGTATCGGTCAATGAAACAGTTCTGATCTCTGGCTCTGATGCAGAAGAGATCAAAGAAGGTGAGACAATACGTCTTCTGGGACTGGGTCTGGTAAAGATTAACAGTATAGGAGATGAAATTGCTGCTGAGATAACAGACGGTAACGATGCAGAGAGAAAAATTCAATGGGTTGCAGAAAATGACGCTAACAAAATTAAGATTATAATACCTGGACAACTGTTCAATGGAGAAAAGTTTAATGAAGATAGTTTGAGGACAGTTGAAGTCTTGACAGAATCTGCATATTTAGATTTAAAAGATGATTCGGAAATTCAATTTGTAAGATTTGGATACTGTAGAAAAGAATCTGGACATCAGGCAATATTTACTCATAAGTGATATATGATGAAGATAGCACGGATAAGAAAATCGAACAGAGAAACATATGGATTGGTTCGAGATGGAAAGATTGCTACAAAAGATGACATAACTGATGCAACTGCAGTTCCTATTCCAATTAACGTGAGAGATTTTTTGTTTGATGGTTGGATAAAAGAAATTAAGGAACATTTTGAAAAAATACCATTCAAGCATGACTTGTCAGGATTTGAGTTGCTGGCACCTATTCCAAATCCACAAAAAATTATGTGTCTAGCCTTTAATTATCTAAACCACGCAAAAGAGCAGAATCTGACGCCTCCAAGCGACCCAGTCATAGTCATGAAGCCAAGAACTGCTCTTTGTGGCAATACTGCAAATGTCACATGTCCAAATTTTGTAAAAGATCTTGACTATGAAGTTGAACTGGCAGTAATTCTAGGCAAAGAATGTAAGGACATATCAGAAGATAATGCATACGATGCAGTTTTTGGATATATGATTCTAAATGACATATCTGCAAGAGACATTCAGTTCAAGGACAAGCAGTTTACAAGAGCAAAATCATTTGATACCTTTGCCCCATGTGGTCCATGGATTACTACAAAAGACGAGATAGATGATCCACATAACTTGCGACTTTTGACGAAGATCAACGGTGACACTCGACAAGATTCCAGTACAAAAAACATGCATCTAAAAATCCCACAGATTATCTCAAGATTAAGCAAAGTGATGACGCTAGAACCTGGAGATATCATTTCAACTGGCACTCCAGAAGGCGTTGCACTAGGAAATCCAGATTTTCCGTTTCTTAAAGACGGGGATGTGATTGAGATGGAAGTGGAAGGCTTGGGTGCAATAAAAAATACTGTAAGATTTGTAGATTAGTTTTTGTTCTGTTTGAAATAATCAATCGATAAAACAGGTGACGGATCAATTTCAGATAACACTGATCTGTAAATTGATATGTAATCACAAAGGTAAATTAGACAAACCAATTTTGATAGTATTGAACCTTCTACCGAATTGATTACACGATAGTCAATATTTCGTTCTTTGAAATAATTTTCAAGTAAATCCCAAAGTAGTTTTGTTTTGGTATAATCATCTGAACCACGAATTATTATTGGAATAACAGATGAAGGTTTTTCCCATGCAACTATTCCATTGTGAGTTGCCTCTACAATGTCTTCACATATGACATGAG
>CAYQPZ010000068.1:0-4594 GCA_964419505.1 uncultured Candidatus Nitrosopelagicus sp.
GCGCCCATGGCATGGGTGAGGTCAAGGGTTCAAATCCCTTCCGGTCCACCATTTCTATAATTTTTTTAATATTTTTTCAAAATCTGGATCACTCTGTTTTTCTAATTCAATTTTTTCCTCATCAGATACTTTCTCATTTATCATAACTAATGCATATGCAGCACTTTTTTTTACTTCTAGATTTGAATCGAAAATACCTAGACGAATTTGTTCCCTTACATTATTTGCTCTTAGATGTCCTAATGCCCCGAATGCGCAAGATCTCACCATACTACTAGAATCATTTGTTAATTTTATGATGGAATTAATACCTTTTTTGTCACTTCGGTTTGCCAAGATTAGGGTACAAAATGCTCTGATATTCTTACTTGTATTATTTAATGCATAAATTAATCTCTCGGAAATATCATTTTCATTTAGAAATAATGTAGTAAACACTTCACCCCTAATTGAAATATCATCATCATCTAACAATGAGATTATTTTATCAATAATTTTCTGATTTTTAATATGTGTAAGTTGAGATAATGTAGATAATTTTTTGCTTTTTTCAGATGTAAGTTGTTCTAAAATCACACTTTCTTCAAAAATCATATTTTCACTATATTATATTCTAAATCTAGTTAATTATGGTTTTAGCCTAGTTAGAAATCTTAGATTTAAATTATACTTCGAAGGATTTATTCGCATGTCGACCGAACAAAGAGACACTATATTCATCGGTAAGAAGCCAATAATGGCCTATGTCACATCCACATTAATTCAATTGGCAAACTTACCCTCAGTTAGCATCAAAGCTCGTGGCATGAGTATTGGTAGAGCAGTTGATGTTGCACAAATAGTTTCAAGAAAGACCGAAAATGCCGGATACACTATTGGTCAGATTTCCATAGGCTCTGAAAGTTTAGAGTCACAAGACGGAAAAACACGAAATGTTTCAACAATTGAAATACAAGTAAAGAAAAATAACAATTAATCTTTACTAGTTTTCTTTTTTATTTTGAATATCTTTTTTCTAACTTGCTATATTTTGATAATTCCACAATATCATTAAACTGATCAAAGCGAACAAGGTTATTTTTTAATTTCATGGTCGTTCCTTTTTCTTTTAACTCATGCAAAATTTTTAATGTTGCAAATGTGTTTGCATATAGAATTGACAGGGGATATAAGATAATTTTGTATCCCATTTTATGTAATTTTGTAGCAGAATTTATGGGTGTTGCACCACCTTCTATCATATTTGCAACTAATGGAGCATTAATTGATTTGCCAATCTTTCTCATTTCTTCCAAAGATCTTGGAGCCTCAACAAAGATTACATCAGCACCAATTTTTTTGTAATAATTTCCTCGCTCTATAGCCTTGTCTAGACCCTCTATAGCCCTTGAATCCGTTCTGGCAACAATTATGAAATCCTTATTAGATTTTGCATCAATAGCAGATTCTAATTTTTCTGCGTATTCTTCTTTTGGAATAACATCTTTTCCTTTCATATGACCACACCTTTTTGGCCATTTCTGATCTTCTAGAAATACGCCAGACGCACCAGCGTTTTCCAGTTCTTGAATTAATTTTCTTACTGTTAGTGCGTTTCCATACCCAGTATCTACATCCACAATTAGCGGTACTGATATAGCATTAGAAATTCTTCTGGCATTGTCTAGTGTTTCAGATGAACCTATGAATCCATAATCAGGCATTCCCAGTAAAGTAGCTGATGTACCGTATCCTGTTTGAAACATCGCTTCAAATCCAACTTTCTGAGCAATCTTAGCTCCTATTGCATCATACACACCAGGAATTACAAGTGGTTTGGTTTTACTGTTAATGAGTCGTCTAAGATTCTTCATGAATCATAATTCTACAAGGTTTATTTATGAATTGGTTTAGACTTGCTTGATTTATTCTTAGTAATATCATTTAGTTTTTTTATCTCAGACTCCAGAAATTTTTTATATTTCTCAGCTTCTGTTTTTGTCATTTTTTCAGCGTTTGAACTCAATAAATTTCCTAAAATTGCCATTCTTTCTAAAATGTCCATAGCCACAAATTTTCCAATGTTTCCCATACGGAAAATCGTATCTAGTTGTTTTCTTACAACATCATGAAATGAATCAATGTCTCCTAACGTAGTTTTACCTTTTTCAGATATTTTGTATTTACCGTCTTTCGTCTCTTCTATTAGTTCTTCATCTAACAATCTACCTAACAGTGGATAGATCAGACCGGGTGATGGATTCCACCTACCTCCACTTTCTTTGACAGCATTATCGATAATTTGTTTTCCAGTATGAGGGTTTTTTTGTAATAATTCAAGTATATAATATCTTGAAAAACCTCTAGGAATTGAACTCCCGACTCTTTGAAACCAATCTGAAATCATCACTAGTGATATCACTAGTGATATATATTAAGCCTTCGATCCATTCAATTTTGTTATAATACATAAGTAACCTCTTTGGAATTTAGACATCAGATGCCTGACTCTATAGAATATGATTTGATAATTGCAGGTTCCGGCCTTGCAGGATTAAGGGCTGCTATAGAGGCTGCAAAGAAAAATTCAAAAATAAAGATTGGTGTTATTGCAAAAACTCAAGTTATGCGCTCTCATTCTGTTTCTGCTGAGGGTGGCACTGCAGCCGTTATACAAGAAGATGATGGAGATACTATAGAATCTCATATTTATGATACTGTAAAAGGAAGTGATTTTTTAGCGGACCAGGATGTTGCTGAAAGACTTTGTCAGATGGTGCCTAATGAAATTTTTCAATTGGAACATTGGGGAATGCCTTGGTCAAGACAAGATAATGGAAAAATTGATCAAAGAAACTTTGGTGGGTACACTTATCCAAGGGCTACATACGCAAGTGATAAAGTTGGATTCTTTGAGATGCAAACACTATATGATACATGTCAAAAATTTGACAATATTGAGTTTCTCAATGAATGGTTTATAACATCAATTGTACATGACGGTAAACAATTTTGTGGTATAACTGCAATAGAACTATCATCAGGTACATTTTATTCAATTAAAGGAAAAGCCCTAATCATAGCAACAGGTGGTGCCGGCAGAATCTATAGTTATTCTACATATGCTCTTTCCTCAACACCTGATGGAATTGATATGGCATATCGTGCCGGAATGGCTCTTAAAGATATGGAGTTTGTTCAATTTCATCCTACAGGAATATTACCATCTGGAATTTTGATAACAGAAGGTGCAAGAGGAGAAGGAGGTTACCTAGTGAATAATGAGGGTGAGCGCTTTATGAAAAAATATGCTGCCGGAAAAATGGAGCTTGCCCCCCGTGATATTGTATCAAGATCAATAATGACAGAAATTAATGAAGGTCGTGGTTTTAACCATGAAACAGGTGTTGAATGTATGAAACTTGATTTGCGTCATTTGGGTGATGAAAAAATTAAAGCCAAGCTAGGAGGAATTAGAGAAATTTCAATAAAGTTTTCAGGAGTAGATCCTGCTCAAGAGATGCTTGATGTTAGACCTGTTTGTCATTATATGATGGGTGGAATACATACCAATATTGATGGCGCTGCAGAATTACAAGGAGTTTGGGCTGCAGGAGAGGCTGCATGTAATAGTGTACACGGTGCAAACAGATTAGGTGCAAACTCGACTTCTGAGTGTATTGTATGGGGTAAGATAACCGGTTCACTTGCAGTTGATTATATTGAAAAAATCCATACCTCATCAGAGTTTCCAAATCATTTAGTCATTGATGAAGAAACTAGAATTTATGATGGAATTTTCCGTGGAAAAGGCGAAGTTAATCCATACGAAATTAAGCAAGAACTCAGTGAAACGTTAACGGAAAAAGCCTATGTTTATAGAACAGAAAACGAATTAGTTGAAGGATTAAAAAAGGTCAGAGAGCTCAAGGAAAAAACTTGGAAGCATGTTGATGATAAAGCTAAAGAATACAATACAAATTTTTCAAATGTTATGGAAGTTGATTCCATGTTTAGGGTTGCTGAAGTAGTTTTAGTTGGCGCAATAAACAGAAGGGAGTCACGTGGTGGACATGCAAGAATTGACTATCCGACAAGAGATGATGCAAATTTCTTACATCACACTTTGGCATATTATGATCCCAGCAAACCAATTATGAAGAAGCATCCAGTCACTATCACTAAATACAAACCAGTGGAGAGAAGATACTGATGGAAAAAGAAAACAGTGCAAAAGAGGGAATTAAAGGCTGGATTAATCCTGCAAAATATGGTAAGTTTGGTATAGAAAGATTTGCCTGGATTTTAATGCGAATAACAGGTTTGGGATTATTAGCATATTTCATTGGTCACATAATTGAAACAGGTAATATTCTAAGTGGTGAAGGGGCATGGAATAGTATGTTAGAATTGACTCAGACAACAGAAGGACATATTTTCTTATCACTTGTGATTGGCATGTGTGTATTTCATACAGGAAATGGAATTAGATTGATGTTAGTTCAAATGGGATATGGTATTGGTAAACCAGCAAGACCTGATTATCCATACAAACCACAATCACTTAACATGAAAGGTAAGGCTTGTATCTATGCAACAATTGGAATTGCAGCAT
>CAYQPZ010000069.1:0-4542 GCA_964419505.1 uncultured Candidatus Nitrosopelagicus sp.
CGAGAGACGCATCAGTAGGATCAAAGAAATAAGATGGAAGAAATTCTAAACTTCTATCTACCTCAAAGCCAACTTTATCATTTCGCTTAATGTTTTCTAGTTTTTCACCTCTTATGTGAGAATGCATGTAAATTACATCATTAATAAAAACAAAATTCATCGGTACAATTTGCGGAAAACCATCCGTATCTATACTTGCGATTCTACCAGTTGGTTCAGAATTCAAAAACTCTATTATTTTTTCCTTTGATTTTATCTCTAATTTTCCAAGTAATTGCATATTAGACGTTAAGAATTAGGGTCTATTTTTGTTGATCTTTAAAGTATGGAATAACTTTGCTTGCAAATTTGTCAATAGAACCAAAATAGTTTGAACCCCAGAATCTAATCACAAAGTGATTCACACCTGCTTTCAGGAATTTTTCAAATATTGGTATTATGTCATCAGGAGTTCCAACACCAGTTGATGATCTAGCAACTTCATCAGGAATTTTTGTTGCAGCTTCACGCATCTTAACAATCCAATCTTGATTAGACATGGAATATTCCGTAAAGTATTTTACAAAATCAAACCCTTCAATGTCTTTAAGCTCATGCACTCTAAGAATTTCTGGTTTAAACAAACTGACTTTAACAGCCTCTTTCATTTTTGCCCATGATGTTTCTGGATCATCTGAAAAATATACATCGATGTCTAATGCCATCTGAAAATTATCTTTTTCTTCCTGTGTTCTATTATTTTCATCCATGGAGACCTCTATCTGTTTTTTATGATCTTCAAATAATTCTGGAGTGTATCCAATTGGCAACCAACCTTCACCATACTTTCCAGTTAGCGCTAAAGTTCTTTTTCCACCCGAAGCCATGTATGTAGGAGGATGTGGTTTTCTTATTGGAGGTGCTTGAAGGCATGCACCTTCTAATTTGTAGTATTTACCCTCAAAATCTACTGTATTATCTGGCGTTGAACCATATAATGTCTTTATCACTTGTATTTGTTCTTCCCATTTAGAAACTGGTTTCTCAAATGGAATACAAAATTCTTTTAAATTTTGTGCTTCTCCAGCACCAATTCCTAAAATTGCACGTCCTTTTGAAACTCTATCAAGTGTAATTGCAGCTAGTGCTATGTTAGATGGATGTCTTCTAATTGCATCAGTGACACATGTTCCAAGTTCAACATGATTTGTGACGGCTGCAATTGATGATAACATGACCCATGGGTCTAACACTATAGCATTTTTCCATTGTGGAACATTTGTATGATCCATATAGAAAACAGAATCATAACCAGTTTTATCGGCAAGCATACATGCTGTTAAAATTTGATCTTCTGTATATCCTGCTCGTGCAACATTTAATCCATTTTGGATACCAAACTTTAGCATACTCTCAATTCTCTGTTTTTGCCTTTTATATGGTTTTCAAAAAGCATTATACTTTTACACAAAAATTAGTTTCTAATATAAAAACAAAAATTGAATTAAAGATTTCCAGAATTAATATCGTTTAGGCATTGAATAACATCTTCTTTTGAAATTGGTATTGGGTTTGGATCTAGGTGTCCTCTATCAGTCATAACGACATCAGCAGCTTCACTCACATCAGCCTTTAATTCCATTTTATCAAATCCCAATTTTTCAATAACTTCCTTGAATCTGTCATAGAATATTGATTTGTTATGTTTGTGTGCGACAGTAGTACATGATGATAATGAATAACCATGAGGAACTCCCTCATTTGAGAAAACATATGATAATGCATGACCTAGTGTGGTTGAACAATTACCAAATCCCATACCGGACAACATAGAACCATATGGGTAATTTTCTGGTTTGTCATTAATTATTGCATCATATAATACATCAAATGCCTGCTTACACAAAGTTCGTGTTAGATCATTTCCAAGCTTACTATCATACCCTTCAGTAGCTTGTGCACAAGCATCACAGACTGAATTTTTGAGAATCTGTTCTGGGGTTCCATCCATAAAGTACGAATCAATTATAGCTCTGTCTGCAAGGAACCTATCTTCATGAAGTAATTTTTTCTTTCCATCAAATTTTAGTACACAGTAAGTTGTCATCTCAGCTCCAGTACCAAATGTTGTAGGGATTAAGATTTTTTCAACACCAAAGTCTGCTGCAGAATATTTTACTACATCAAGAGAACTTCCACCACCAAGACCGATTAATACAGATGGATTTTTGCTTTTAAATTCAGACACTAGAGCATTAACATCATCAATCGATGGCTCTGGTGTGACTTTATCAAACAACATGTAATCTTGTATACCCATTCTGTCTAACCACTTACTTGAAAGCTCAGGTGGTGTGGTAGTTACAACTAGAGCATTTTTTGGATATTCAGCTTCAGATAATGCGTTTTCACCAAATTCAATTTTTTTTGGGAGCAGAACCTTATCCATGAACACATCAATTTTTTCTCTTTTTTATACCTTCAGTATGCAATACTCTTAAGTTATTTTCAACATGAATAAAGAAGTGATAAAATATGATCCAATTGCACCTCCAAGTAATACAGAATTCCTAGATTCAATTAAAATTTTGAATGAAGGAATAATTGCTGCAGATCCTGAAAGTTCTCTAAAACCATTTTTTCTGAAAAATAAAATTAAAATTAAAAAATCAGTGGTGGACTTGGAAATGTTTGATGATGTCTATATTGTCGCAATTGGAAAAGCGGCTGATGTTATGGCTAAGTTTGTTTCAAAAAGAGTCAGTTTTAAGCAGGGTGTGGTTGTAATGCCATCATCATACACACCAGTGTTTTCTCATAAAAAATTTCAGTTTTTTCAGAGTGGTCATCCACTACCTAATATGCAAAGCGTTAGGGCAGCAAGTTATTTAGAAAAGCTTGTTTCAAACACACAAAAAAATGATTTTATAATTTTCCTGATTTCAGGTGGGGGATCTGCATTGGTTTCACAACCAATGGGAATTTCTCTTAAGGAAAAAATTTTGGTAAATAAAGAATTAATTCATTCTGGCGCAAACATTAACGAAATTTCATGTGTGAGAAAGCATATCTCAACAATTAAGGGCGGTAAAATTATCCAGAAAATGAAATGTAGTGGTATTTCACTAGTCATATCTGACGTAATTGGTGACGATCTAAGTTCAGTGTCATCTGGACTAACATTTGCAGACAAAACTACTTTTTCACAGGCATTAAAAATTTTAAAGAAATACAAAATTCATAATAAAATTCCAAAAAATATAGTTCACGTTCTACAAAATACTGGAAATAACAAATTTCCTGAAACACCAAAAAAACCAATGATAAGAAATATCGTTATTGCAAATAATTACAAATGTCTTCTTGCAATGAAAAATAAAGCAAAAAAAATGAATTACACCACAAGCGTAGTTCACAGTCTTAATTCTGATGTTAAAGTTGCCACAAAAAAAATTATACAAGCACTTGAAAGTTCAAAAAACAAATGCTTAATTTTTGGAGGTGAAACTACCGTTAGCGTTAGAGGTAAAGGCAGAGGAGGTAGAAGTCAAGAATTAGTACTACGAATATTACAGGAATTAAATAACGACACACACAATCAGTTTATTGTCTCATCAATTGGTACTGATGGTATTGATGGTAACACAAAATTTGCAGGTGCAATTGCTTCAAGTACCAATATTTCAGCTAGTAAAAAATATTTAAAAAATAATGATTCTTTTAACTATTTCAAAAAAATTGGTGGTTTGATATATACTGGACCAACTCATACAAATGTGAATGATATAGGATTAATTATTAGACAAACCCCCTAGAATTTCTAGATGCTGAAGTTTCATTATTTGTAGAGAGATGCTCTGTAGCTAAATTTGTTTCAGATTCTATTATTCTAAAGTTAATTTTCAGATTTCTGTGATTAGTTAATTGGTTAATGAAATGAATCTTATCGTTAATTATTTGACTATCTGTTTTTTGACTATGAAGTAGAATTTCATACATTCCTTTGGAATCACACATTACATTTACTGTATCAAAATCTTTTATGATAAAAACCCCAAGACCCCAGTAAATTCCAACATGAAGTGCGATAAACTTTGATTCCTGCTCATTCCCAACATCTAATTTCCCACCTGACAGATATGCAGGAGGATGCTCCCGTATTTGACTTGTGACATTACTCTCAGTCTTTATTGACCATGAATATTCCTTCACTGTTCCATCAAAGAAAAGATCATGCTCCATATGTCAATCAAAAAGGTGTTCTTTATCAATATAATTTGAATTCTGGGCTTAATGATCAATTAAGAAAGATGATTTCATGATTCAATCTCATAATTTTTTCAGAAAAATGGTTGATGAACTTGTAGACTTTTCCGAGCATGATCCTGAGTTAGCAGATGGAATAAAGTGGATTGATTCACAAGCACAGAAAAAAGGTATAACATTTTATGATATGGTTTTTGAAGTGCTATACAACCATGATATTAATTCCAAAGCTCAAAACTGGCTAAAAACAAGAAACTGATCATCTCTTATCAATTGGAATAAATTTACATCCTTGTG
>CAYQPZ010000070.1:0-4418 GCA_964419505.1 uncultured Candidatus Nitrosopelagicus sp.
GTTAATTCTAAAATGCCTCTAATTTCAACTGAGGGTAATTTAATTTTGATACTTATTTCTTCAATTACATCCAAAATCTTTTTTGGTAATTTTAAATCACTAAAAACTTTAATTCCATTTGTAGCGATATCAATAACCCCATCATAAACAGAATCATATTTTGAGAGAATTTTGTCTTCTAGTTTTTCAATATCATCATTTGACAATTTTGTCTTTTCTTGTACATTTTTAATAATGCCTTTTCCTTTTTCAAATCGTTTTACATCAAGAAGTTTCTTTTTTTGTTGATCTCTTGAAACTTGTTTAAGTGATAAATCTATTTCTTCTCTACCTTCTCTAATCCTCTTTACAAGAAGAACTTTTTTTTCTCCCTCTTTTACAAATTTGCTAATATTCCGTACCCAACCATGTGCTATTTCTGAAGCATGCAAAAATCCTTGGATGCTATTATACTCATCTAGGGTAGCATAAGCACCATGATCACCTATCTTAGTAATGGTAGCAACAACAATTTCTCCCACTTCTGGTAATTCATGTACTTCAGTTGTCATTTACTGTAATTTTTTAACTAGGTAATTTATTGTTGCTGATCAGTAGTCAATGCCTTTCTTTGCTTTTATTCCAGACTTGAATGGATGTTTGATTTCTTTCATTTCTGTCACAAGGTCGGCCATCTCGATAATTTCCTTTGCAGCATGGTTACCAGTCAGTACAAGATCAAGTTCTGGCGGTTTTGATTTTATGAGATCTATCACATCATCTACATTCAACAGTTTCAGTTGTCCATATGCATAGTTAATCTCGTCCAGAATTACGACGTCAAATTTGCCGGACATCATCTTTTCCCTACTAATTTCCAGTGTGTCTTCTGCAGCCTTTACATGCTCCTCACGAGGACTTTTGTCATCCAGAATGCCTACAAATCCTTTACCTGCAGTAACCAACTCAAACTCGGGCGCTAGCCTTTTTGCAGAATGAATCTCGCCATAATCCCAGGTGCCCTTTAAGAACTGCACCATGCAAACCTTGTGGTTGTACCCAATTGCTCTTAACACAAGTCCTAATGCAGCAGAGGTTTTTCCCTTACCCCCGCCAGTATATACTATAACTAGTCCCTTTTGACCCACATTTACTTTGAATTTTTTCTAAACTAAAAAGATTGATAGTGGATTAAATTCCTATACAAAGAATTGAAGATTCCAAGACTAGTTGTTGCTGGAGCAACCAGCGGAGTTGGTAAAACATCGATTACATCTGCGATAATTCATGGGATCAAGGAACGCGGGTATAAGATCCAGCCGTTTAAGGTTGGTCCTGATTATATTGATCCAAGCTATCTTTCCGTAATCTCAGGAAATGACACAAAAAATTTGGACGTTTGGCTTATGGGAGAAAATGAGCTTGTACAAAGTTTTGTAAAAAATTCTACATCCGACATCTCTGTAACTGAGGGTGTTATGGGTTATTATGATGGATTTGATGGAAAGAGAAATTATGCTAGTACGCATCATGTCGCATCACTGCTAAAATCTCCTACGGTTTTGGTCTTGGATGCAAGTAAAGCAGCACGTTCCATAGCTGCAACTGCATTAGGATTCACAAAGTTTCATCGTAATTCTAGGATTGTTGGGGTAATTTTGAATAAGATTGGTAGTAAGAAACATGAGAATTTGTGCAGACAAGCACTTGCAAACCTGAAAATCCCAATACTTGGTTCAGTACCAAGAAATTCTAATGGTTTGGAGTCACGGCATCTTGGGTTGATTCCTGTAAAGGAGAAAAGATCACTGCAAAATAAAATTAGAAAAATCTCGCGTGAGATTTCTGACAACATTGACATTGACAAATTAATTCAAATTTCTAAAGATGTATCACAACTACCAAAAGTTCAGCCAAAAAAATTCAAAACACCTACCTCTACGGTGGCAGTTGCACTTGACTCTTCGTTTAATTTTTACTATCATGACAACCTGGAGGCGCTACGTAGGGAAGGAGCGAAGCTGAAATTTTTTAGCCCAGTAAGCGACAAAAAAATTCCAAAATGTGATTTAATCTACATTGGTGGTGGATTTCCTGAAGTTTTAGGGCGATCACTTGAACGAAATACAACTATGAGGAATCTGATAAAAAAACATGCTGAAGAAGGAATGCCAATCTATGCAGAATGTGGGGGACTGATGTATCTGACAAAATCAATAAGCTTTGGCAAAAAAAAGTATAAGATGATAGGCTTGTTCGATGCAGAAACTCAGATGACAAAAAAAATGACACTGAACTATACCGAAGGGAGAATTAGATCAAACTGCTTGATCTCTGCTCCAGCAAAGTTTCATGCACATGAGTTTCATTACTCGAAGATTCGAAACCTACCAAAGGATGCAAGGTTAGTCTATGATCTTAAGATTGGCGAGGGAATAGATGGAAAAAAGGATGCACTTTCTGAATATAACACGCTTGCGTCATACTGTCACTTGTATTTTGACAGCGCAAAGTATGCATCAAATATTTTAAATTAAATTTTAGACTTAAGTTCTAGGGTACTATCAACCATAGCTTCTAGCCTTGTTTTTACACCCTCGTCAATTATCTGGTCATTTTGAATAGTATCTGCAGTAACAAATACTGCCCTTGGGTTTGTAATGACGTTAAAGTACGACATAAGCTGGGTTAGCAAAGTTTGAACATCCACAAAGCCAGAGTTGCTTGACGCCAAGACAACCAAGCCTGCTGTTTTTCCCTCAGTTTTTTTGTAATCAATGTACTCGAAGAGGTTTTTCAAAGCGGCGCTAAAAAACGAGTTGTAAATTGGAGTTCCTACAAGCCAGACATCAGCTTCTGTAATGTACTTGGCCGCTTCTCTGGTAGTTTCGCTGATGGTTTCGTTGCCCGTATAGTAATCAACTCCTCCCTCTGAAAGATTGATCAGCTTTGCATCAGCCTTTTGCTTGACATAATCAAAGACATGTTTCATTAAAACTGGAGTCTTGCCGTTTTTTCTCGGGCTGCCTGAAATTACTACAACTTTTGCCAATTAATTTTATTAAAATAAGGTATTACTTAGTTTTTGCATCGTTCAGATTTATCAAAACTAGATTGGTCTTAGTTTATCAGAATTTTTTAATAAATAAACACCTGAAGCAGCCATACCAAATCCAACAATTGTCCAAACTACATCAATCACTAACTCACCTATTCCATATATGTAATTGAATGGTATAGCTACAATCATTCCAATAATTATGATACAAATAGATGCAACTTTCTTGCTAACCATTTGTTTTAGTTTCCCTTAACAGTTTGAACAATGCATTAACAATTGATGCAGCACAGGAACTGCCACCTTTCCTGCCTATATTGGTAACAAATGGGACATCAATCTTTTGTAATTCATCTTTAGATTCTGCTGCTGCGATAAAGCCCACAGGAATACCAACTATTAGCGCAGGCTTTGTAACACCCTCACTAATCATCTTAATGACTTCATATAGAGCGGTTGGGGCACTTCCTATGGCTACAATTCCTCCGTTCATTTCAGATGCAACCAAGCGCATAGATACCTCTGCTCTGGTCTTGCCTTCCTTCTTCGCGGTTTCAATGACAGATGGGTTAGAAATATTACAAATTACTTTATTCCCAAAATTTTTTGGGTTCTGTTTGTTGAGAAAACCAACAAGACCATTGACATCACAAATTATACTACATCCATTCTTTAACGCAGACATTCCACTAGAAATTGCATCTTTCTGGAAAACAATCCTATTTTTTCCAGCAAACTCAAAGTCAGCAGTGGCGTGTATTACACGTCTTACAATGGGCCATTCTAGCTTATCATATGAATGAGGACCCACTTCATTGTCAATGACTTGCATGCTTTCATCCTCAATATTCTGCCCTTTTCTAGTTTGCATTCTCTACCTCCCTCGCCCTATCTAGAATCAAATCTATCATTTTTTCATCAGTTCCAAGGTGTTTAGTAATACAAACTTTGTTCAAGTTGGCTTTTTCCAGTGCAGGTTTAAGATCATTGTTGATGTCAGTCTTTACATGTGCCCCCTCATGCAGAAAATAAAAGACAATAACTAAAACTTCCGGTTTGTTTTTTTGGCAACTTTCTATTCCTTGTTCAATATTTGGTTCCTCAATTTCTAAAAAGCATCGATCAACATTTCTGTATGAATTTCTTAAACTGTCAACAATGTAATCTATTGAAATTTTTGCATTGGGATCCTTGCTACCATGACCAATTATAAGCACATCAATACTATCTTTTGATAACAAAACCTGATTATCTTTTAGCGTCGAATCAATCCTATTATCAACTAAATCAACCAAAGTTTTATGCATAGTCATAGGTTTTGATACGACAAATTTGATCTTTGTATCTTTTTGATATTTCATTGCATCCGCTACAGCAATTT
>CAYQPZ010000071.1:0-4204 GCA_964419505.1 uncultured Candidatus Nitrosopelagicus sp.
ATGGTAATTTAGGATACTTTACAAAAGGAATGATGGTAAAAGAATTTGACGAAGTGGCATTCAAACTTCAGATTGGTGAGATGTCAGAGCCAGTAAAAACAGAGTTTGGTTATCACATAATCAAGCGTTATGCTTAGATCGATTTAAGAGACGGTTCACTACACTGATCGAACAATTATTTGACTAGAATTAAGATATACAAGAATGATTTGATAGTATCTATGTCTGAAGTTTCAGTGTTTAATACAAAAGATATTGAGAATATCATTTCATGGTTTGAGAGACTGTACAACTCTGATGAGGAGATCTCTGATTATGAGCGTGAGACGTATCTCAAACTTGCCAAATATTTCATTCTAGATGAAAAGGCAATGTCCTAAAACCAGACAAAATTTTTCTTTTATTACGGAAACGACTTGATGGTTTGCGCATAACTTGCAAACCGATGGTTTCTTGGTCTAACCATTTTTTGTGTATATTTGGAAATGGACGTTCCGACAGTCCCATTATATCCAAGCGGTGAATCTACCCAACATTCGTCATTTGCTGCCTTTAAAACGTCATCATATAGACTGAAGTAGTTTGTAATTTTTTTGTTGACAACTTTTTGAAACATACGTCCAGATTTTTTTGGATTGAAGGAATTTGCGGGGATGGACGCTCCAAACAAATGAATCGATTCGATAGTTCCTTTATTCTTTGGGTTTTTTGCAAGCGTCTGAACAGTAGACAGTATGACTTGTGTACCTAATGAATGACCCATCAATCGAATTTTCTGTGATGGGTTTTTTGCCTTCATGTATAAAATGAATCTTGAGAGGTTACGACCGTTCTTTTTTGCGATAACAATCCCAGTTTTTAATGCAGAAATTGCTGTAGATTTGTACTGCACTCCTGCAGTGTTTGAGTCATAACTATAGCCTATTACAGGATGATTGTAATGTAATGATTTGAGACGTTTTTGAGCAATGACATACTTGGCAAGTGCCCCAGATCTATCATTTCGAAGACCATGAATCATTATGGTAAATTCAGACCTGTTTGAGAGGTCATCAAATGTTTTTGGCGGATAAATCTCATATGATGTTTTTTTTAGAGTTTTTCCAGTTTTTAGGTCATAGAATCCCCTAGTTGATATCTTGGGAAATATTTTCTGTGTTATTTTTAATCACCGAGTTTGGATTTTTGCTCATCTATAACAGAAGATTCAATTTTAGCAAACAATGGTTCTACCTTTCCTATTTTATGATCAGGTTTTAGAGAAATTTCTGACATCTCGTTCCAGTTTATGTCAGAAACATTTCCATCCATTCCAACCTGTAACCAAATTTGTTGTGATGCCTTTGGTAAGAACGAATGTATTGCGATTGCCAATGAGCGCACTGCATTTACTGACAGATAGATACATGATGATGTACCAGGTCCTTTTTTCCAAGGCTCTTTATGTTGAAAATATTGGTTGAAGTGAGCAGAAAATTCCATGATTTGTTTTAATGCACGGTCAAGATGATTACCATCCATTAATTTTGACAGGTCTTCTGCAAGTGACTTGATTCTTTTCTCTGACTCGGAATCTTTTTCATCAAAGTCTTCAGGTTCCGGTAGCACGCCATCAAATGCTTTGTTTGTAAATCCCAATGCACGGTTAACTAAATTTCCTAGATTGCCAATCAATTCAGAATTAATCTTAGTCGCAAACTGGTCCCAGTCAAAATTCAAATCATCTTGTGAGTATGGATTAATGGAAATTAGATAGAACCTGAGATAGTCTGCAGGAAATACTTCTAAAAATTCTTTTAAACCGATGTACCAATTTCTACTCTTTGAAATCTTTTTTGATTCAAGTGTTAGATGACCTCTAGTAGGGATATAATCTGGCAACTTGAATTCTTTATTAATTCCTAAACGCATTGCAGGCAAGAATAGATAGTGATGATACACTATGTCTTTTCCAATGAAATGATAGATGTCTGCGTCATTCCAAAACGACTTTCCATCTATTCCTTTATCGTTTAGAAATTTGATTGAAGATGAAATGTATGCAAGATGATTATCAAACCATCCATAGAACACCTTATTGTCTAATCCCTCGATTGGGATTGGAACTCCCCAAGAAATGTCACGTGTGATATCCCAATCAATTAAGCCCTCTTTAATCCAGTTTTCAACATATTTTTTCACATCTTTCTGTAGAAATGGTGCATTATTCAGATAATCAAGAAGTGGTTCTGAGAAATTTTTTAGCTTGAAAAAATAATGATTAGTGGATTTCTTTATGGGTGTTTGACCACAGATCGAGCAGTGTGGATTCTCAATCTCTTCAGGAACTCTGCCACACTTTTCACATAAATCAGAATACTGATCCTCTGCTTTGCAATATGGACATATTCCTTTTACAAACCTATCTGGAAGAAATTTCTTATCATTTTCACAAAAGAATTGGATTATTTCATTTTCATAGATATGACCATTTTTTTGCAGTTTCCTGAACACATCTTGAACAAAATCAACATTTTCCTGTGAACTGGTCTTGTAAAAAAAGTCAAATGCAATATCAAATGCAGTAAAATCTTCAAGATCTCGCTTGTTCCAATGAGCAACATATTCCTCTGGGGTCTTTCCTTCTTTTTCTGATTGAATCAAAATCGGCGTGCCAAAATCATCAGATGCACAGATGTAATATGCCTCAACTCCATTCTGTTTTAGAAACCGTGTTGTAACATCTGCAGGTAGATATGTTGATGCAACATGACCAAGGTGAATTTCGCCGTTTGAATAAGGAAGTGCACTTGTAATGATTGCTTTTTTGTTCATTTGTGAAGATTGAACTATATTCGACTAATAAAGTAATTACGTTTTTAAAGACATTTGCGTGGGTTAAAGACGTTGAGTAAAGTAAAGAATCCCAAATTGGCAAAGCAGGGAAAAATCTCTTATGAATGGGCACGTTCCCACATGCAGATTTTAGATAATACATTAAACAGACTAAAAAAATCAAAGCCGCTTAAAGGGGTGACGATTGGATTTTGCCTTCATATTACAAAAGAAACATCAGTACTTGTGATGGGTGCTAAAGAACTTGGAGCAACCGTTGCAGTATGTGGTGGAAATCCACTTACAACACAAGACCACATAGCAGCATTCCTTGCGTCACAAGGAATCAATATCTACGCATGGAATGATCAGACGGTCAAAGAATATGACTGGTGTATAGAGCAGGTTCTAAAACATAAACCAACTTTAATCTGTGATGATGGTGCTGACATGAACGTAAAAGTACACTTTGACAAGAAATTCAAATCACTAAATGTCTTAGGTTCTACAGAAGAGACAACCGCAGGTGTTACAAGAGTAAGGGCAATGGAAAAACAAGGCAAATTAAAGTATCCAGTAATTATCGTAAATGATGCAGATACAAAACATATGTTTGATAACAGATATGGAACTGGGCAAAGCACCATTGATGGTTATCTCAGAGCAATGGGTCTATTGTTTACATCAAAAAGAATTGTCGTAGTTGGATATGGCTGGGTTGGTCGAGGTGTTGCAGAAAGATCACGTGGTATGGGTGGAAATGTAATAGTTACAGAAGTTGATCCAGTAAAAGCTCTTGAAGCCCATATGGATGGATTTAGGGTAATGCCAATTGCACAAGCTGCAAAAATTGGTCAAATATTCATTACGTGTACTGGCATGACAAGTGTAATCAGAAAAGAACATCTTCTAACAATGAATAATGGTGCTGTAGTTGGCAATGTAGGTCATTTTGATGTCGAAATTGATACAGCGTTTCTACTAAAAAAATCAAAATCAGTGAAAGAAGTAAGACCATCACTTGATGAATGTAAATTACGTAATGGGAAAAAAATATACCTTATTGGAAAGGGTAGACTTGCAAATCTTGTAGCTGCAGAAGGACATCCTCCAGAAGTAATGGCACAGTCATTCTCAAATCAAATTTTATCACTTTTGTATATATACAAAAACCACAAAAAAATAGGCAAAAAAACAATGGTTGTACCAAAAGAGATTGATAAACAAATTGCAGTAGATGCACTAAAGGCTATGGATGTTAAGATTGACAAGCTCACGAAAGAACAGATGAAATACGCAGAAAGCTGGTAGTTTGCAAATAACTATAAACAACTTATTTTCTAAAACATCAATATGGCTTGGACAAAAGTTGCACAAAAAAATGACATTG
>CAYQPZ010000072.1:0-4194 GCA_964419505.1 uncultured Candidatus Nitrosopelagicus sp.
AGCGGTGAACTTCGTAGTCACTGTCGCCCTACCAGGCTAGGCTACGACCCCACAAGTATTGAATTGAAACCCTTGAATTTTAACTATTACTAAGATTTATTTGCAAATTTATAATATCTGGAATAAATGGTCAAGCCAATCTTAATTTTTGCAGGAGCCGTACCAATAATATTAGCAATTTTGATTGCCGTTCCACTAATTACATCACCAGAAATTCCAATCACCGCCATTGATCCAGATGATCATGTTCAAATCGAATTTACAAAGCATAAATTAATGAAAGTGTCATTTGGTGTCACTGAAAGATTTGGTGCAGAACAAACCGAGATAATTTCTATAGAAAATGATAATTCTATGACATACTCTTTGATACAGAATGGAATACCAATGCCAGAAAAAAAATCATCCATAGACAATGCTTTAAAAATGAAATTATTTGCAATGATAAAGGAAACTGGATTTATGTCAATTCCCTCTGATTCATTCACTATTCGTGATGACATCAATAAATTTGTAAAATTTGGTGTGAAAATAACATACAATGGTGAAGTAAGCCAGCTATATTGGCCTGAACAAGATGCCACAGACCAATTTATTCCCCCTATGATGATTAAGATTCAGCAAGAACTAGAAATCATAATGAATGATCTGCGAGAATAATTATGTATTTTTTCTCGATTATAGATAATATTTTTTGATAAACGATGATCAAAATAATGGTATAACAAATAAATTTTTAAAATCATGTCAGAATATATTTTATATTTTCATATTAAAGACATTTGATTAAGGCATGATTGGATTTGAATTAATTTTTTCACTTATAATATTTCTAAAGAGTGATGTTCCATAAGATGTATCATCATATGATGAATTTGAATTATGAGATGATACAATGAAAATAATGTCATCTTTTATACACAATGTATGATTTCTTGTATAAAAATAATCATCATTTAGTAAATCATGTCCTCCTCCATTATAACATTCAAAATTATGAATTGATGTGTTTCTACCTGCAGCTAATGTAAAGTCATCATCTATCATCTCTTTGCATATTTCATTTTCTGATACATCGAATATATTATTACAAAACATATCATCTATATTTTCAATCTTATTCCAGATTGGAGTGTGGTCATTAGAGATATTAGTCTGAAATCTTTCTAACATACCTGAAATATCATCAAATCCATTTTCTGAATATGCGATAAGAACTATTATGTAGTTTTGCCAATCAGAAACTGAATCCTTTAAAATCCATTTTTGGGTTGTTATAAAATTACAAAAAACTTTGTCGTTGTCATGGCAGAGTTTGGAATAATCTTGAAAATCTGTTTTAATAAATTTAGTTCCAATATCAATTTCGCTAGGAAAATAACTCTCTACAATATTTTTTTCTTTTGTTTCTTGATCATTGTAAAAGAAAATCATACTCACAAGTAGTATAATCACACTAGATACTAGGATAGATAATAATCTAGTTCTCATGTGATTTCAGAAATATACTAATAAATTAAGAATTTCTTTAATTGAGATTGGTTTTTTGTGATACTTTTTTTGATCTCAATCGGTACCAATTAAATATTCATAGTATAATGTAGTACTATGATTCCACTTTCAGGTGATATTCCAGAATCAAAAGGACTGGTTCATGAGGAGGTTGAGTCATTTTCAATATCTAGAGGTACTTCAACACTGAAGCGAGGTTTTGCTCACATGTTAAAAAATGGCGTTGTGATGGATGTTACAACAGTTGAGCAAGCAGAAATTGCTGAGGAAGCAGGTGCTGTGTCTGTTATGGTCTTAGATAAACTACCTTCAGATGTACGAAAGGCTGGTGGTGTAGCAAGAACCGCAAGCATTAGAACAATTCAAGAAATTATGGATCATGTTACAATTCCTGTAATGGCAAAATGCAGAATTGGTCATGTGTACGAAGCACAAGTGCTCGCTGAAACTGATGTAGATATGATTGATGAATCTGAAGTGTTAACTCCTGCTGATGAATATCATCATATTTGGAAATGGGATTACACCACACCATTTGTAAATGGTGCACGTTCTTTAGGTGAAGCATTAAGGCGAGTTGAAGAAGGAGCAGCAATGATTAGAACAAAGGGTGAACCTGGAACTGGAAATGTTGCAGAAGCAATTACTCATATCAAAAAAGTCAATGATGAACTTCGTACTATAAAGAGCATTTACGATTCAGGTGATAAACAAGATCTTGTTAGAATGGCAAGAGAACTAAAAGTTTCATATCAACTTGTTGAAGAAACTGCAAAAATTGGACGTCTACCAGTTGTAAATTTTGCAGCTGGTGGAATAGCAACTCCTGCTGATGCCGCTTATCTAATGTCACTTGGTTGTGATGGTATTTTTGTTGGTTCTGGAATATTCAAAGCAGAAGATGCTCAAGAACGTGCAAGAGCAGTTGTTCTTGCCACTACTTTCTGGGAAGAACCTGATAAAGTAAAGGAAGCACAAAAAATGATTGATGAACGACAATCATTACTTGGTCTTGATGTTAAAAATCTTGAATTAAAAATGCAAGAACGCGGTGGTTCAGCATAACTCTGAATATTGGTATTCTTGCAGTGCAAGGAGATGTCACTGAAAATTTTCTATCCACTATGGCATCAATGAATGAATTAGGATTAGATGGTGTAGTAAGTCAGGTAAAAACTGTCGAGCAGATTTCAAAACTAGACGGATTAATCATTCCAGGTGGAGAAAGTACCATGATTGGACAAATGTCATTAGTTAACGGTGCATTAAAAACAATAAAGGAAAAAGTTGAATCTGGCATGCCTATTTTTGGTATATGCGCAGGAATGATACTCTTATCAAAAAATTCTCAAGATAGAGTTGTGGGAAATACTGAACAGCCATTATTAGATTTACTTGATGTAAAGGTTGAAAGAAACTCTTTTGGTAGGCAAAAAGATTCGTTCGAGGCACAAATTTCACTAGAACCTATCGGAATTACTTCATTTAATGGAGTCTTTATTCGTGCTCCCTCTATTTCTGAAACTGGTAATGATGTCAAAACATTGGCAAAATTTAATGAGAAAATAGTTGCCGTTCAACAAGGGAATGTTCTTGCAACTGCATTTCATCCTGAATTGACAAGAGATACTTCTTTACACAAATCTTTTGTAGATATGGTTAGTAAATCATAATCTTAATCTGATTTTATATTATGCATCGTAGTTAGATCTTTCCTGAAAATTTCCAGTTCTTTTGGAATTTCTATTTTAATGGAGTCTTTCAGTGAGAGATCTTTATCCTTCTTCTCATTCCAAACTTTAGAATTAAATTCAGTGATATGTGATGTATACTCATTCACACTCTGAACATTCTCAGATTTTGGGAGTTGTTCCTTATGTATACTATTTTCTGAGTAAAGTGTTTGCCACAGATGTTCTGTAATAAATGGTGTGATTGGTGCTAAAAGTTTTAGAATTGTTGATAAAACCTTGTGTAAAGTGTAGATTGCAGCATCTCTTTCTTCATCTGAAAAATCAATTCCATAAGCTCTACCTTTTGCCATTTCTATATAATGAGCAGCAAAAATATTCCATGTAAATTCCCTTATTGCAAGTGCCGGTACAAAGAAATTATATTTTGCATAGCCATCATTACACTCTGAAATTAATTTATCAAGCTCAGATAATATCCATTTATCCGTATCTGTAAGATTTGCAGAATCAATCAGAGGGAAACTTGATAGAAATCTGGATACATTCCATAGTTTACTGAGAAATTTCTTTGTTGATTCTATTTTCTGTTCAGAACATCTGAAATCATAGCCATGATTAATTTCACTTGCACTCCAAAATCTGAAAGTGTCAGCACCTGATTTTTGAATAACTGGTAATGGATCCAGTGCATTACCTTTACTTTTACTCATTTTCATTCCTTTTTCATCAAGACCATATCCCATTATCCATGCTTCTGACCATGGTTTTTCCCCAGTTAATTTTTCACAGCGTAGTAGTGTATAGTATAACCAAGTTCGAACAATATCTTTTGCTTGTGGTCTAATTCCAGTTGGATATGTTTTTTTGAAAAATTCTTCATCTCTGTTAAATTTTGTAATAAACAATGGTGAGACACTAGAGTCCATCCATGTATCAAATGTTCTTTCTTCACCAACAAACTCTTTGTTACCACATTTTTCACAGCTAT
>CAYQPZ010000073.1:0-4062 GCA_964419505.1 uncultured Candidatus Nitrosopelagicus sp.
TCTGAGTTTTGAACGTGACCGAGATATTTTTCTTCAATCTTAATCTCTGCTGAAATAATTCCAGCGAATACCATTCCGAGGCCTACAACGATAAACCAACCAATGGATTCATCTAAAACCTCACCAAGTTTGAATTCGCCTTCGATGGCACCTGCAGCTGCAGCATCTTGTGGAGCAAATAATAGACTAGTTCCGATACCAAATGCTAATAGCATTACCATCCAGCTAATTTTCAACAAAACAACTGATTTGTAATAGTACATAAAGATTTTGAGATCTGAGCCCAAAACAAATCTTATATAGATGCAAATGATCCATTTCCCTTTATTGTCAGTTAGCACTATTGGAAAAATGGTTGGCACTATATACCACTAGGATGGAAAAGTAGTATCCGTTAAATATTCTAAAAAATTATAGAAGAGTGATGATTTCAGGCATGCAGCTGATTTTCAACGAGATTTCTAGTATGCCTAGATCATTACTTTATACTCACTTTTTCAAAAGACTAGATGAATTTTAGCCTAAAATTCTGATAGAAAAACCATGTTTTTTAGATAAAAATGCACTAATTTAGGCGTGGAATTGAGTAATTTCTATAAATTTTAAAATGGTGTGATTTTACGTTTCTTGTGGAATTAGAAGCAGACGATATGAGAGTTTTGGGTGCCATCAAACGTGGAGCAAGCTCGGTTCGATTTTTAAAAAGTATTGTAAATTTGAAGAAAGATGAACTTGAAAAGACTCTTGATGTACTGGATGAGAGTCATCTGATTAGATCTAGCTATGTTTCTGGATTATTGGGACAGAAGAAACTTGTTATACAGATTACTGAAAATGGCATCAAAAAAATTGATGATTTTGTCGCTGACTTGGAGAAAAAATGGAGAGAGGTATTGGAACTGGCTATGGCTGGTGAGAGAACAACATTGGATGCGATGATTCAAGAACGTCCTTATTTGGTCAACATGATGATCTTTTATGGAGTAACAGACTTAGCTACACTCAGTAGATTGAATCTGAGGTTTCTTCTGGAGGGAAAACATTTGTGCTATAAATGCAAAAAAGAATTAGGTAGGTTTTCACAGAAATTCTCAGTCTCTTCTGTTAGAAAATTCAACTTCAAATTACCACAGGGAATGACTACTAGGGATGATCTTTGTGCTGACTGTTTTAATAAATTACCACCAGCGCCGATCAAGTAACTAATTTGACTTTTTCATGCGTTTTTTAACAATCTGAAATGCGATTCTTGCTATTAAAAGACAGGCTACTACTACGATGCATATTGTCCATAGATCCGTCATATCCTGCTCATCCTGCTGATGCTCATCTAGTGGTTTTGAATCAAATTGAGATCCAGTAGCAAATGGATCCGTGTCCATTTGTGTCTCAGCAAAAGCAGTGGTTGGTAAGATAGTTATGAAAAAAAGTGCTGTTGTGATTTGTAGTATTTTCAAGTATTTTTTGGAGGATTAGATGGATTTAACGGTTTATGATACTAGTCAAAGAATCCTGTTCCAACCAAAAAGAAACCAATAAGACTAAACATAATTGCGGCAATTCCTATCATCTGTTTATCATTCATTACCTAATATTGAGAAAATTGATTAATATTCTTTCTGAAGAGAATTCTCAGTTATTTTCCCATTTTTTCTCTTACAAATTTGATGATTTTTTCGTGATCCGCATCTGGGTTCAAACTTATCAAAAGAAGATCAGTGTTATTTAGGGGAAGGCCGATTTGCTTTATTTTTTCATATTCAGCATATGCATACAGGGGGTTACCAAGTTTGTGTGATAGGTTTTTCCTCGTATCCCATCTCTGATGTGCATAATGAAGGGACATCTTGTATTCTTCCTTGTCAACTAGGTATTCTACATCTGTGTTAAACGCACCAGCGAGAAATTTTCCATTGCTCTTTGAAATGCCAACAAAGCGTATACTTTTATCAAATTCCAATATTTCCTGGCAGGTTTTTTGGGCAATCTGGGCTACAAAATCCATGATCCAGTCATTATCAAACCGTATTTAACTGAGATGATAATGTGCTTCTTTTAGATTTTATTGTGTTTTCTCAAGCAACACTTGAATTGTTTATCAGTTTTGATAAGTTATGCAAAAACCTCTATCTGACTCTGATCTGAAAAAAAGGTTGGAATCTGCCAATGAACGAGATTTATTCATAGTGGGTCATATCTACATTGAAAATATGATTGATAGGGTTTTAGAAAAAAAATTCACCCTTCCTTCCAAGTCAATTGACAGTACACGATTTACAACAGATCTCAAAATGGACATACTGTCAGAATCTAGTCTGATCAAGGGAAATATCAAAAAAAATATTGGGTTGATTAACAGCATTAGAACTAGATATGCTCATAAGCTAGAACCAAATGAACAAAGGATTAGAAATTACATAAGGGAGTTGGATTATCTTGGTACTGCACCAAAACTCGGTGGAGATAAAAAATTTGAAAAATACAGACATTGTGTTATAAAGACATTCTCAGCGTTAGAGAAAATACTGCTGAAATAAAAAAGCAAAATTTGCTTAAATAGTCATCAAAAATGTTTACTTTTTCTAAAAAATATTGACTGTATTTTGCAAAGTCTACGACAGACTCATATAATTTGATTAGAACGACAGATTTTTTGAGAAAAGTGAAGCGATAGATGGCAGATGAAATTACTGAGATCTCAGTTGGTCAGTTTGATACCGTATCCCAATTAATTATGTCATCACTTTCTTTACAATTGGCTTTTGCTGCTCTTGTAGTAGGAATAATCATTATCGCTTTGGTCTATCGAAAATTTTCCTGGTGGGTAAAAACTCAGAAATTTAATCATACAAAACCACATATCGCAAGATTTGCCAGAAAAATAATTTTGCCGTTCCTTGCAATTGCGTTAATATCATCTGTTAATGTGTACATTCAAGCCTTTGAACTATTTGATGATGAATCAACCAATGCAATTATCCTAGAAGAAGGACAACTTTCACCAAAGGAAGTCTTCGCAAAAATTCTTAACACAATAAACATTTTGGTTATAGGTTATACCATCTCACAATTAGTTCCAATTGCACTAATGAAGCGAGATAGTTCAGCCTCAGAGAGGGAAGATTTTGAAGCGTGGAGAGAGATGCGTGGTTTCATGGATGATGAGGATGGTTTATTTCACAAATTGTATAATTGGGTTCCACCAAAACAAACTCCTGAGGATCTGACTGATGAAGATTTCCAAAACTATCTACAGACAGAAGAAGGACTACAATATTTAGAGGGATTTAGGACCTCAAAAGGAATTCCTATAGGAAGTTATGATAAAAATGTCAAAAATCCATTTGAAGGGTGGAAAAATTCAGAACGAAAAAAATATGAAAAATATTACCATGAGTGTGTAAGTGGCGGTAATGTATCTGGAAGAAAATTATTTCCTGGTGTTGTTCCAGAAGAGATCTATCCTATAGACATATGGCGAGAACAAAAAAGAACTTCTGGCTATGATCCTATAGTCCCTGGTACAAAACCACCTGGATTTTCTAAAAAACAAAAAGAAGGAGTGCCCAAATCTGCAAAACAAGTTTTACCAATTCTGATCTTTGTCGGTGTAATCATTGGTGTAATTTCATGGTGGGAAGTTGATCTAATCGTATTAGCAACAGCAACTGGTGGAATTGCATTTGGTGTTGGATTAGCACTAAAAGAAACATTAGAAAATTATTTTGCGTATATTCTAATAAGAAAAGATAAAATCGTCAAAGAAGGGGATAGAATACAATTAGCTAGTGGTTACAATGGCTATGTACACAAAATAACACCAAGAGTGACATACGTTCGTCATGGTCTAAATGAATCGCTTGCAATAATTGCAACAAGGCAATTAGTAAGTGCTGAAATAATTAATTATACAAAAGAGATTTCGCTTGTCCCTGCAGTAGTAAATGTTGGCGTCTCATATCTAAACAATCCACGTCAGGTAACTGCAATTTTAGTTAAAGTTGGGAAACGTGCAATGGTTGAAACGGTAGATGCGAAAGGTAGACATTTAGTAAGACAAAA
>CAYQPZ010000074.1:0-4038 GCA_964419505.1 uncultured Candidatus Nitrosopelagicus sp.
GTCTTTAAGAGAATTGAAAATAAAGTTATGACTAGATGGGGATTACGCTAACCTCATAATATGAAATATTCCGCATCTGGATGGTGTGTAATTATTGCAGCAGTGGACTGTTCTGGAATTATTTGCCCAACCTCTGTGAGTTTTAAGCCTAATTTCTCAGGATGCAGTAATTTCCAGACTAGATGATGTTGACTAATATCAGGACAACTTGGATATCCCCAACTATATCTTAGCCCACTATTACCCTTCAAATTTAATTGTTCTTTAATTTTCAAGTTTATCCATTCAGCCATTGCTTCTGCAGTTTCTACCGCAAGACCATGAAGATAATATGCATCAGTGTATTTGTCCTCATTATTCCATTTTTCAATAGTCTCCGCAACTTTGTTTCCTACCGTTACCACCTGAAATGCAACAATATCATTATCCCCAAAATAATCAGATAAACAGAGGTGTTTACTTTTTGATGAACGTGGAAAATTAAAAATTAATTTTTCACCATCTGTATTTTCTACAACTAAATCGTTATCATCACAAACACATTTGAAATAACCGTAAACAGCTTTTGGTTCAAACAAGTTATCATCTATAACTCTCTTCTTCCACTCTCCAAGTAATTTTTCTTGGTAATCAACCATATCTGTACCTGCATTTCCCTTAATACCCCATGATAATTTGAATAATGATTTTTTATCCAAATACTTCCATATTTCAGCAAGATCAATTTCTTCTGGTTTTATAATTATTGTTTGATTTGTTGTTGGCGGAATTGGGGGTTTTACTGGTTTAATTTCACTACGTGGTAGTTTCTCCGTTGTATCTTTATCATTAGATACTCTTTCTTCCCATTTTTCTATCCTGTTTTTCCATTCTTCAACAAATTTTTTACGTTCGCTTGAGACAAGTTTATCCATTATTTTTAGGCCTTCGAACATCGTGTTACAGTAAAACACACCCGGTTTGTATATACCGCCATCCTTTGCAATTCTGTTTATGTAGTTTGTATTAATTGCTGCACCACCGCAAAGTATGGGGATATCTGTGCTAGCTTTTCTTGAATGCTCGACAAAGTACTGCATTTGTTTTGACGTTGAAACTAACAGTGCTGAAAGCCCTACTGCATCTGGCTTAACCTCATCAATTTTTTCAACAAATTTCTGTAGTGGGACTTGCTTACCAAGATCATAGACCTCATATCCATTATTCACAAAAATTGTTTTTACAAGATTTTTTCCAATATCATGTACATCGCCATAAACAGTGCCTAGAACAAGCTTACCCTTACTCATACCTTCCTCCCTAACAAGATATTTCTCAAGTTCTTTTACTGCAGCTTTCATGCATTCGGCTGATTTCAGGACAAATGGTAAAATCAATTCACCAGCACCAAACTTGTCTCCTACTTCCTTCATTGCAGGAAGTAGATCTTCATTCAAAGTTTGTATTGCGCCAGGGTGTGTAGTCTCTTTTTTCGCATTAAGAGATAGTTTTCCATTATTATCCACTACATCTACTGAAATTTTTTCTGCTATTGCAGAAACTACATCGTTTTCAATCCCATCCTTTAATCTACTAATTATTCTAAAATTTGATTTTTTGCCAGCAGACCATGAAGGGTCAATATCGGTTTTCTTTGTTGATTTTGTTGAATCAGAACTAATTTTTTCAAAATATGTAATTAATTCTGATAAGGCATTTGGATTTTTATTGAAGATTAGATTTTCAACAAGTCTTTTTTCATCTTCATTAATGTCCGTGTATGGTGTTATTTCTTTTACATTAACAATGGCACTATCTAATCCGACCTTAACAGCATGATATAGAAAAACAGAGTTTAATGCCCTTCTAGCTTGTGGGGATAAGCCAAAACTAATGTTGCTTAAACCTAGTGTTGTAAACGCATTTGGGAAATGTTCCTTTACTAGTCTTATTCCATCTAATGTATTTTTCCCAGCATTTTGGAATTCTTCTTCGCCAGTAGCAAGTGTAAATGTTAAAACATCAAAGATGAATTGTTCTATCTTTAGCCCATATTTCTTTCCTGATTTGTAAAGAAGCTTTGCAGTTTCTAATTTTTGTTCTGGAGTTTTTGCCATTCCATTTGGCCCTATACATAGTGCGATTGCTGGCGTTCCATATTTTGCCATTATAGGCGCAAGAGATCTGAATCTACTTCCATCACCCTCAAGATTTATTGAATTTATTATTGGCTTACCTGGAATTTGTTCAATTGTCTTTTCAATAACAATAGGATCTGTTGAGTCAATTACTAATGGTGCATCAATCTCTAAACTGAGATGTTTTGCGAGTTTTAGCATAAATTCTCTTTCATCAGAGCGTTCTGTTGTTGCAACACAAACATCAAGACAATGTGCACCATCTTCAACTTGATTTCTTGCAAGCTCAATTAGTCCATCAAAATCATCATTCATGACTAATTGTTTTGCTTTCTTTGAGCCCTGCGTGTTGATTCTTTCGCCGATTAATAGCGGTCCAACCTCCTGTTTTAGATCTACTGATTTTAATGCAGAGCTAACTCTTTGTTTTACCATATATTGTAATGAATTAATTTTTTCTAAATACTTAACTCATCATTCTTTCTTTTTTTCGTCAATTACTTTTCGTAATTCGGTAATATGTAATGGGCTAGTTCCACAGCAGCCACCTATTATCTTTATTTGTGGGTAATCATCCAAAAATGAACTTAGTGCGTCTGCCATGTTTTTTGGCGTCATTTTGTATACTGCTTGACCACCTTCATTTTCAGGCATTCCTGCATTTGGTACTACCAAAAGATGCTTATGTTTTTGGTCATTTAACCATTGGATGCTTGGTTCCATCTCATTCGGCCCAGTCGAACAATTTAACCCAAATACATCAATTCCCATATCACACACTGTAGTGTAAGCTGATTGAACATTTGTTCCAAGTAACATTTTACCATACTGATCAAGAGTTGTATTTGCCAATATTGGAATTTTCTTACCAGTTTTTTTAATTGCATTATGTGATGCTTCAATTGCTAATTTTACTTCCAATATGTCCTGACTCGTTTCAATTACCAGTGCATCAACCCCACCAAGAATCAATCCTTCTGCTTGGAGTTCAAATGCATCACGTATTTCAGCAAGTGGTTTTTGGCCAAGATCTGGATCATTTGAGCTAGGCAAAAATCCAGTTGGACCCATAGAGCCTATAACAAATCTTTGCCTATCAGAAAATTCTTTACATACATCTACAGTAAGCTCGGCATTTTTTTGGTTTAATTCTACGGTTTTGTCACCAAAACCATATTCATCTAATTTAATTTTGTTTGAACCAAATGTGTTAGTTTCTATACAGTCGGCACCAGCTTCTAAGTAGCTTCTGTGAATATTTTTTATCCAATCAGGTTTAGAAAATGAAAGACCGTCATTGAATCCATCTTTTCCGTCAGGAAAATCTTCTGGTTTTGGTTCAAGCTTTTGGATTTCAGTACCCATAGCACCATCAAATAGCAAAATTCTTTTTTCAAGTGCTTCTAATAATGATTCAGTCAAGATACTATTTTGGATAAAGATGCTCTAGCCCCTTTAAAATCATTTGGTGAAGTAATAAGTATATCATGAGTCAAGTTATGTATTTCATTAACAAATAGCATAAAATTATCTTTATAGTTTGACCAATCTATATTAAGAAATTCTGCTGATTTTAAATTTTTTTCTGAAGGAAATAATAAGCATGGAATAATCCTAAAGCCTTTTGGGTTTAAGTAATCAGTAATTCTTTGCACCAAAGCCTTTGAATTAATAACCTGTGTAAAGAATCCTTTTGGCTTTGCATTAATTTTTTTTTGAATTTTAGTAAAGTTTGGGGTAGATGGAATTGAAAGAAACAATTCAAGTTTTTCACCAAATCCCTTATCGTTTAAAGATGTTACAACTTGGCTTGAAACTAAATTTGTTTTATCGCTATTTGTATTTGATTTGTCACCCATCAAGATTAGTATACCATCAACTATACCAACTGATTCTTTGACAATTCTTTCAATAGTGTTTA
>CAYQPZ010000075.1:0-3853 GCA_964419505.1 uncultured Candidatus Nitrosopelagicus sp.
TCTGAAACTCTTACATAAATTGGAATTTGATGTTTGACATCTTTGTGAGTTATGAATATACGCTCTTCTAATTCCAATATCTCATCTGTTGTTAGTTCAGCATTAATCTGTAATTCATTACCAACTAATTCATGTTCAAACTTCACATATTCAGATTTTGGAAATTCCACATCTAGTTCATAGATTTCTTGATTAATTGATTCAATCTGTATATTTTTTGTCTGTGAATTTTTTTGAGATGATAGATCAAATGTCAGATTAGGGGGCGAAAATATTACTTCAGATTTGAATGCACTTGTTACATTAAGCCTACCTGCACCACCAGTGTTAAAATCGAATTTTTGGCCATACTCATCAGCAATAACATCAGAAGTTGTGACTAAGATTGATTTTATCTGTTCTGGTGAAAATTCTGGATTCTTATTCAACAATAGTGCTACTGCACCAGAAACATGTGGAGCTGCATAGCTTGTACCACTAGTGATATTGTAGTAGTTATTTACCGATGTAGTGTTGACAAAAACTCCTGGTGCAACCAAATCTGGCTTAAAGTAAAAGGGGGACACAGGTCCACGAGAACTGAACATTGCAATAAAATCAGGATGGTTAAACACGTCTACTGTTCCTACTGTATTGTCGCTAAGCATTTGTTTTATTCTCAAGCCATCCTCCTGAGTCATTGATAATGATGGAATTGATGGATTGTATCCTTCAGATGTAAATTCATGTACAAGTTCACCAAAATATATTCCAGGTCGATTATTGTACACGATTATAGCTTCAGCCCCATTTATGGCAGCAAGTTTTTCTTTCTCAGAAAAATATACAATTTCATCAGCAGTTTCGCCACCTCTTTCTGCAAGTATGATCTTTCCATTCACATCAATATCTTTTAGATCCTGTTCCCTGCTAAATTCGGCAAATACTATATCTGCAATAATTGGTTTTGAGATAGTCTTTGTACCCACCATTGGTAGAACTTGGAAGTGTTCATCATTAATTTTTAAAGTGGAAACCATACTTGTTTCTCTATTATTATATGTGGCACCAACGGTAATGGCATTTGGATTACTTCCCGGACTTCCAATTGACTGAGCATCAGGTCCACCATTTCCTGCTGCTGCAACAACTATAATCCCATTTTTTATTGCCTCGTTAACACTTTTTTGAATCTGATTATGTGTCATATTTACTCCTAGACTTATGTTGATTATGTCAACATCATCTAGTATCGCACGGTTGATTGCTTCAACAATTAATTTTGATGGTACAGATTCACCATCTTTGGAAACTTTGTATGCAAAGATTTCTGCATCTGGAGCAATTCCTTTTAATTGACCATTCGCGGATATGATCCCTGCAACTTGAGTACCGTGACCATTTGTATCCTGTGGAAAATTATCCATTTCAACAAAATCATATCCTTTCAAAAGATCTGAATTCTTTCCATGTGTAACAAAATCTGGATGTGCAAAATTAACACCAGTATCAATAACTGCAACTTTAACTCCTTTACCAGTTATGCCAATCTCAAGTGGATAATCAGCACCTACATACGGTCCACTGTTTTCTAAAAACAAGATACCATGTTCATCATAATGATATACACTTACCAAAAGTGTTAACACTACAGCAGTAATGATTGGCAAAAATATTCGATATTTCCACATATTATGAGTCATTTTGGTGTCTAAAAATGCCTTACTTGTAAAACAATAAATTGCATCTGACAAATCAATCTGTATGGGAAAATACACACTTCCTGAGATGCCTTATGCATACGATGCATTAGAACCTCACATTGATGCTCAAACAATGGAGATTCATCATACAAAGCACCATCAAAAATATACTGATACAATGAATGGTGCATTGGAAAAGTTGAGTCCTGAAATGCAGAGCAAGGACATCACTGAGATACTTTCGAACATTAATGATGTTCCTGAAGATATTCGGGGTGCAATTAATTTCAATGGTGGAGGATACGACAACCACAAACTGTTTTGGAATAACATGAAACCAGATAGTGGTGGTGAACCTGGAGGAGCATTAGCAGATGCAATCAACGCTTCATTTGGAACTTTTGCTGACTTTAAAGAGAAATTCTCTAGCAAAACTGCTCCGATTCAAGGAAGTGGTTGGGGATGGTTAGTATACAATCCATCATCTGGAAATGTTGAGTATAAGGCAATGGCAAATCAAACTAGTCCTAGAACAGAAGGTCTTGTACCTCTTTTGGGTTTAGATGTTTGGGAACATGCATACTATCTAAAATACCAAAATAAAAGACCTGATTACATAGCCGCATGGTGGAATGTTGTTAATTGGGATGAAGTTGATAGTAGACTATCAAAAGCAAAGTAATTTTTCGCTTTTTTCCTTTTTTTTATTCAACTGTTAAATTTATACACCAACTATTATTCCATTAGATATGAGTGAAGAACAAACACAGCAATTACTTTACCAAATGCAAATGCTAGAGAATCTTTTTGGAGAACTAACACAGAAAGAGAATTCTATTGTTAATATTATAAGAGAAGCAAATTCTGCAATTCATTCTATCAAGGGAATAACACCACAATCTGAATCTGATAGTTTAGTTCCTCTTGGGTTGGGGACCTTTATGAAATCAAAAGTCAGTTCAGAAGACAAGATCATCATAAATGTAGGTTCAGGTATTGCAATAGAAAAAAATCATGATGACACAATTAATTATCTTGAATTAAGGCTTAAGGAATTGGAGATTGCATTACAAGACACAAATCAACAACGAAAGCAAATTGCAGCAAATCTTGAACAGGGAAAACAACAAATGCAAAATTTGATGCAAAAATCACAAAATCCATCGAAGTAAACAATGTTTGATAATCTCAAAAAAGCATTTTCTGATGTTTCTAAAGGATTTAGTGAAAAGGAGCTTAAAGAGAGTGATATCGATGATATCCTTTTTCAATTAGAAATTAATTTGCTCGAGTCAGATGTTGCTGTAGAAGTAATTGATTCAATTAAAAAAGATCTAAAAGAAAAACTGGTTGGAATAAAAGTCGAGAAGAAGACCATTGAAAATTTCATTAAACAAAGTCTAATTCAATTTATTAACGAAACGTTTGATACGGCTGGAACAGTTGATTTAATTTCCCGTATTAACGCTAAAAAAGAAACCGGTGAGCCGTTCATTATAGTATTTGTAGGAATAAATGGTACTGGTAAGACTACATCACTAGCAAAAATCGCAAACCTGCTAAAAAACTCCAAATTCTCTTTAGCTATTGCAGCTGCAGATACATTTCGTGCTGGTGCAATTGAACAACTTCGTGAGCATGCCAAAAAGCTTAATCTTAAAATCATTGCGCAGAACTATGGTTCTGATCCTGCATCTGTTGCAAGAGATGCTGTTTTGTATGCAAAATCACACAAAGTGGATTGTATTCTAGTTGATACTGCTGGTAGAATGCAGACAAGCTCAAATCTGATGGAGCAGATAGCAAAAATCACTAAAGTAGTTCAACCTGATCTAAAAATTTTTGTTGGTGATTCTTTATCTGGGAATGATACGGTTAGCCAAGCACGCGAATTTTATAAGCATGTACAATTTGATGGTTCAATTCTCACAAAAAGTGATGCAGATGCACGAGGAGGTGCAGCATTATCAATTGTTAATGTGACATCTACACCTATTCTTTATGTTGGTGTAGGTCAAGAATATGATGATCTTATTCCGTTTGACAAAAAAACTTTCTTAGAAAATGTCTTTGAACAAAGTGAAATCAACTTATCAACACCAGAACCAGAACCAACACCAGAACCAACACCAGAACCAACACCAGAACCAGAACCAACACCAGAACCAACA
>CAYQPZ010000076.1:0-3793 GCA_964419505.1 uncultured Candidatus Nitrosopelagicus sp.
AAACTCATTCTGTAAATCGTGTGAAAGAAATGATCAAACAAAACGGAATACAAGTTCGTTATTAATAATTCTCTTTTCTTGTTTTATGAAATTATAACTGAATAATTCATTAAATGTAAGTAAATTTTACAGGTATAAAATTAAGTATTACTTAACTTGATATTAGGATGTTTTAAGAAGTAATTTTGGACGATTATGAGTATGGCAAAGACACATCTTCAGTGTAGAGAATGTAAAAAAGAGTATGATCCCACTTTCAAGTACATTTGTGATGAGTGTTTTGGACCACTGGATGTAAAGTATAACTTTCCATCAATTACAAAAGATCTGTTCAAAGACAGAGAAAATACATACTGGCGCTATTTTGAATTATTGCCAATAGAGGACAAAAATAATATTGTAAGTATTGAGGCAGGAATGACACCTCTTGTTAAGGCAGAAAAACTAGGAAAGGAACTAGGACTAAATAATCTTTACATAAAAAATGATTCCGTAAATCCAACATTTTCATTTAAAGATAGACCAGCTGGTGTAGCAATATCAAAGGCAAAAGAATTTGGATTGAAATCAGTGGGATGTGCATCTACTGGAAACTTGGCATCAGCCACTGCTGCACATGCTGCAAAGGCAAACATGCCATGTTACATATTTGCACCAAGTGATATTGAAACAGCAAAGATAGCACAAGCATTGTCTTATGGCGCAGAATACATCTCAGTTGATGGTACATATGATGATGCAAATAGAATTGCAGCACAGATAGGAGACAGTAAAGGAGTTGGTGTTGTAAACATTAACATGAGATCATATTATGTTGAAGGTTCTAAGACACTTGCTTATGAAGCAGCTGAACAATTAGACTGGAGTACGCCAGATCATCTTATTGTACCAACAGGAAGTGGTGCAATGCTAAATGCAATTTGTAAAGGGTTTGAAGAATTACAAACAGTATCGTTATTAGATGATTTATCATCAATGCATATTCATTCAGCACAACCACATGGCTGTGCACCAATTGTTGACGCATTCAAGAAAAATAGTGATAAAGTTATTCCAGTAGAACGACCAGATACAGTTGCTAAGAGTTTAGCTATTGGTGATCCTGGTGATGGACGTTATGTTCTAAAAAGGCTAAAACAATACAATGGAATAGCAGAAGAAACAAACAACAGAGAGATCCTTGATGCAATTTTACTCCTAGCAAAGACTGAAGGCATTTTCACCGAGCCTGCAGGAGGAGTTTCTGTCTCAGTCCTAAAGAAAATGGTTGAAGATGGTAAAATTGATAAAAATGAGACTACAGTGTGCTACGTTACAGGTAACGGTCTAAAGGCTACAGAATCGATAATGAGCGTACTGACAAAACCACAGGTAATGCAAGCTGATGTGGCTAAAATTTCAGCGGTAATTAGATGATGAAAAATGACAAAGATTACGTTTACAATTCCCTCAGTTCTTAATGCAGGCAGTGGCGAAAAAAAGACAGACCTTGAAGCTTCAACCCTAAAGGAATCTTTTGAAAAGATTTCAGAAATAATGGGTGATGATTTTAAGAGACGAGTGCTAGAATCGGATGGATCTCCACGTTCACTGATTAATATTTACATAAATGGAAAAAACGCAGCATTTTCTGATGGAATTGACACACCACTAAATGATGGTGATGAAATTTACATCCTACCTGCCGTTGCTGGTGGGTCAGATCTTTCTGAAAAAGAGCTTGATAGATTTTCTAGACAAGTAATGCTAGAACAGATTGGATATCAAGGACAACTTAAGATAAAGAATTCAACAGTTTGTGTGGTAGGTGTTGGTGGATTAGGTAATCCAATTACAACACGGTTAACTGCAATGGGAGTTGGTAAACTTCGAATTGTTGACAGAGATGTGATTGAACTTTCAAATCTTCATCGGCAGACAATGTTTGATGAAGATGATGTAGGACAAGTCAAAGTTGAAGTTGCAGCAAAGAAATTAAAAAAACTTAATCCGGGAGTTGAGATCGAAGCTCTTCCAATTTCTGTAAATGATTATACCGCATTAGATGTAGTAGAAGGATGTGATGTTGTTGTAGATGCACTTGATAGCGTTAATGCTCGTTACTCTTTAAACAAGGCATGTGTAGAAAAAAACATTCCATTTGTTACAGGTGCAGCAGTTGGTGTCACAGGTCAGGTATTCACAGTTTTACCAAAGAAGACAGCATGTTATCATTGTCTATTTCCAACATTAGATGAGGAAACCATGCCTACATGTAGTATAGAAGGAGTGCATCCATCAATACTTTCTGTGATTGGAGGTCTCGAAGTTCATGAAGCAGTTGATGTTTTAATTGGAAAGACACCAAAGTCATCTGAAAAATTTCTAAGTATTGATTTGGAAAATTTGGAATTCACATCTGTTAGAATGTTCAAGCAAAATGAGTGTTCAGTATGCGGCTCTGGTAAAAAAACTGAACAAGTGAAAGAGGAATTCATTTTAGAAGAACTGTGTGGAAGAAACAGAGGAAAGAGAACATTCTCAATCACACCAACATCCGAAGTTCATCTGGATGTAAATGATATGACAACAATAGCCAAAGAAAAAGGATTCTCAGTTGAGAATCAAGGAGATTTAGGATTATCTATGCGTACAAATGACATTTCAATTAGTTTCATGAAGCGTGGTTCTGCAGTTGTTGTAGGAACTGATACTGAAGATGAGGCTGTTACATTATACAAGCAATTACTAGGAACTGCAGCATAAGAGGAGATTAGTAAACAATCCTACTATGCATTAATTAACGAAAAAATTCTGTGAGAAACGTTGTTAGATATTAATACACTAAAAAAATTTGATTCTAGTTTAATGCATGAGGCATATGATAAGTGGCCACAGTCGGCACGTTCTGCATACAAATCTGAACTAAGTCTAGTATCATTTGACAATATAGATCACATCATATTGGTTGGTATGGGAGGTTCTGGTGCCATTTGTGAGGTAATTTCGGGAATACTATCGAAGACTCAAATTCATACTAGCGTAGTAAAAGGCTATCATCTTCCAAACACCGCAGATGCAAATACATTGGTTATTGTAGTTAGTGTTTCAGGAAACACTGCCGAGACTATTTCTGTATTGGAATCTGCATTAGCAAAATCTTGCCATACCGTGTCTTTTTCATCTGGTGGAAAGTTACAACAAATCTGTGAGGATAAGAAACTTGCTCATTTTACCATACCACAGGTTCATTCACCACGTGCTTCGTTTCCAGCATTTTTGTATTCAATTTTAAACGTGTTATCTGGAATTCTACCCACTTCTGATTCTGATGTGGCTGAATCTCTTGATGCGCTTGAGTCTTTGCAAAAACAGATCTGTTCATCTAATCTCACCACAACAAACCCAGCCTTGTCTCTTGCAGAATGGATTTCTGGCATTCCTTTACTATACTATCCATGGGGCTTGGAATCAGCAGCTACTAGATTCAAAAATTCCCTACAAGAAAATACAAAGACTCATGTCATATCTGAAGATATAGTAGAGGCAACCCATAATGGAATAGTTGCATGGGAAAAACCTTCATCTGTTATTCCAATATTAATTCGCGGTTCAGACGATTATACCAAAACAAAGTCATTATGGGATCTGCTTGAGAGTTATTTCAAAGAGCGAAATATTGACTACCGTGTTATCAATTCGGTAGAAGGTTCAATCCTATCCAAATTGGTTTGTCTGATTTACCTCTGTGATTACATCTCAATTTACAGATCAGTGTTATCTGAAATTGATCCGTCACCTGTTTTATCGATTG
>CAYQPZ010000077.1:0-3793 GCA_964419505.1 uncultured Candidatus Nitrosopelagicus sp.
GCGTTGATAGAATGGAGGTGTAGATCACAAGCTTCGGCGAGTGGTGAGCCTGCCACTACTAATCGATCAAAACATCGGTACGGCCACAAACATAGAGACTATGCATGACAAATCATTTTTTATTCACTTAGTGGATACTATACACGGCTAGAACAACATGATATTATATTCTCCATTCTTAGAATATGGAATAAAAAAAAAGAAAAAGTATTAGTTACTCGATAATAGATCTTAAGAAAATTAATTAAAAAATTATTAGTCTTACTCTTCTACTCTTTTCACTTTTACTGCATTTGGGCCTTTTTCGCTCTCACCAACATCGAACTCTACTTTATCTCCATCTCGGATGCGACCTTCGATTTCTGTTTTGTGAACAAACAAATCTTTGTCTTCACCCTCTCTTTCGATAAAACCAAAGCCCTTAGTTTGGTTGAACCATTTTACGGTACCTGTTTCCATCTTGTTTTTTGCCTGATTATTACCTCTATTAACATTTGCATCTGCATCTTAGGCTTGACTAATAAAAATTATAAGAAATTAGGCATAACTAAGTAATTATTACAATTAAAATTAGGAAAACCTAAAAAAAATAAGCTTTATTATGTAATATTTACATAATAGAACATGAGTAATGAAACAGAAGCCACTTCAAAATCTCTCTGGATTAGGTTTTGGTCATGGTATGATAGGCATGTAACTGAATCACTTGTATTAACTGCATTCATAATTTACATTCAGATACCACATATGTTTTGGAATGCTGACCTGTATCTAGAAACGGAAATGATAAGTAGGGTTAACCCAGTACTTGATTTCTTTTTTTATGGAGTTGATTTGGTGGAAATTTTTCCAATGATAAATATTGGATTTCTGATCTATTCTAGAATCAGAAAGAAAAAGGAATTAAAGATTAGCACGAATAATTAATTTAATTCCTCTAACAATATACTTTATGATTAAAAATCTTACAAGCAGATTAAGATATTATACAAACTTAATTGAGCCATATCCAACAACCGAGTCTTTAATGCCAGTAATATCACCACTGGTTGAGTATGAAAGAAGAATACCCTTTGTTGCACCAAGTGTTTTACATGCTACAATTGTCGATGCAATCGCACCATACCCACACGCAGAAACTCTTCTTTCCTTTAAAATATTGTAAAATTCTTCCACATTCAATTTTAGAATTGGCTCAATGAGTGCCTTATCTTGTTCATATGCAAAAGCATTTTCTTCATAATGTGTAAAATCTGAAGAACCAATAATAATCAGTTTTCTTGTCTTTGCAATATCTGCTATAGCACTGCCTATTTCCTTCGCAGTTTCAATACCTTGTTGTTTCAGAATTATCGGTAGAATTTTTAATTTTTCTGGAAAGATTGTTTGCAGCATAGGAATTTGTACTTCAAGTGAATGATCCTTCGTATGTGAAAAAAAATCATCTTTTACATTTTCTGTAAGATCTAGAAGATGTGAAGATGCATCGGAATCTATTTCTATCATCCCAAGTGGTGTTTTCCACTTTCCATCACACATTGTTGCAACATCACTACCAATACCCCAATGATTAGGACCAATTATTACAGCTAAATCAATATCCTGTGAAGAGATTGCATGATATGCATGTGCAGCAGGTGCCCCTGAATACATGTAACCTGCATGAGGACAAATTATACCGTGTATTTTTTGTGATTCTAAACTGGGTGGTTTTTTACCAGGACCGAATTTATGAGTAAAACAGTTCTCAATAGATTGAATTAGTTTTTGAGGATCATTTTCATAAAACTGTCCTGCCACAACTGGATTTCGTATCATATCTGGTTTGGTAAAACCTTTCTGATAAAAATTTCATTATACACTTGGATTATCATTTAGAAAGTTTTTCAATGCAATTTTTAATACTAGTGTTTCGAGCTTTAGGGCTTTCTGTCCTGCAAGAAAAAAGTCGGTAGAGTCAGAATTAACAAGTATTGAACTTGCGCCATCCTCCATTTCAATTTTACCGGTAGATCCATGATTAAGAAGTTCATTCAACTCATTCAAATCACTCTGTCTCAAATACAGTGTTTTTTCTTCATCTTCATTCATGATCCAGGTAAATCTACATCCTTTTTCACCAGGAAGATATGGTGTATCAATTCTAAATTCGTCTGCCAACAATTAATTCGTGTATAGTACACATAAATGATTTTTCAAAAGACAAGATTAATCTAGAAGTCATTTCATTTTCCATACTTACAATGATAGAAAATCTATGGCTCATTCCATTAGGATTTGCAGCTGGTGTGTTGGGCTCAATTATTGGACTTGGCGGAGGAATTGTTGCGGTACCTGTAATGACTTTTGCAGGATTTCCACCTACATTGGCTGCAAGTAACAGTCTATTTGCAGCATTCAGTAATGCTGTAGCATCAACTGCAACATATGCCAGACAAAAAAGAATTGAGTATGGAATAGGATTAAGATTAGGTTTAATGTGCGTTCCAGGAACAATTCTTGGCGCATTTGTTTCTGATGTTATGACACCAGTCATATTTCAAATTTTATTTGCATTGATTTTGGTTTCTTCAGCAGTATACATCTTCATCAAAAGGAAAATATCTGAAAAACCATATAATTTGAAAAATTCGATGATGGTCTTTGTTGCAGCTGCAAGTTTCTTTGCAGGTGTAATCTCAAGTTTATTTGGAATAGGTGGTGGTGTTGTGTTTGTTCCACTTATGGTAATTGGAATAGGCATCTCTATGAGAAAAGCTGCACCTACATCACAACTTGTTTTGATATTTGCATCACTTAGTGGATTGATTGTCCATTCATTATTAGGACATCCAGATTTTACACAAGCTATGTTGTTATCTATTGGTGCATTTGGCGGTGGCCTCTTGGGTGCACGATTATCATTAGAAATTAAAGAGATAAAATTAAAAATTCTTGTTACTATTGTATTGATGGCTGCGGCAGTAAAATTAGTTATAGACTCGATGGGGGGTACTTTTTAATTCTGTAAAGGTTCTTCTTGCATGTTACAATAACTCCTCCTTCTTCATTCGTTCCCTCAAAATCAACACCAATCAAACCAAATTCATCATCGATATCTTTTTTTTCAGATATCGTGAATTTGAGCTTAAGAATTTGATCGGTGTATAATGGTTTGAGGAATCTGGTTTGTCTACCTTCCCATTCCTTGTCACCATCAATACCATAAAGTATGATTAGATTTCCATAGATTTGTCTCAATCTGGTAAACTCGCCTTCCATACGAGAAATCATTGCTCTGCCAGAAACAATCTTAGGCTCTTTTTTACCAGTTTCAATCTCAAACATTGCATTCTTTATTCGTGAAAATCCTAGGTATTCATCCAATTCATCAGATGAAATTGTGGTTGTTGAATGGAATTGATCACCGATTTTTAGTGAGGAAAATTTTTCCATCTTTATCTTGATTCATCAGGGCAAAATATTACTTCAGAACTTGAACCTGCCTCTTCTGTTACTAAGTAGTTTATTGTATTTATGAGATTTTCATCAGTTGGTTCTTTTCCATCTACAGTGCCAGGTAAAACTACAAACATCCTAACATTTGATTTTAGAACATCGCTTAATTCTTGATTAACTGTAGTTGCAAATGGTCTTAATGCACCTCTGAAAACTTCGGCTTTTGCTCTTGCGTGACCACCAACTTTTTTTCCAGCAGGAAGGGCTGGTCCAACAATTATAATTCTTCCATAAGCTTCTTTGAATAATCTTGGGTCATTAGAACCACCTGGAACAAAAGATTCCATTGCATTTT
>CAYQPZ010000078.1:0-3759 GCA_964419505.1 uncultured Candidatus Nitrosopelagicus sp.
ACTTGTATTCCGTTTTGTTTGATCATTTCTTTCACACGATTTACAGAATGAGTTTCATAATGAAATATTGATGCAGCTAATGCAGCACTTACTCCAGTGTTCTTGAATATGTCTATCATATGTTCTGGTTTTCCACATCCACCTGATGCAATTACTGGAATGCTAACACAGTTAACAATCTCTTGTGTAAGTAATGTATCATATCCATCCTTTGTGCCATCTCTATCAATGCTGGTTAGAAGAATTTCACCTGCACCATATTTTTCAACTTGTTTTGCCCATTCTACAGCATCCAAGTCAGTACCTTTTTTTCCACCATAAATGAATACCTCAAACCAAAACTTTTTTCCATCCTTAGAAAAAATATTTTTTCCTTTCTCAACATTATAATTTCGTTTTGCATCAATCGCAACAACAACACACTGACGTCCAAAAAGATCCATCAATTCTGTAAGAACATTAGGATTTTTTACAGCACCAGTATTAATTGCAACCTTGTCTGCACCATTAAGCAAAATATCTCGTGCATGTTGAAGTGATTTCACACCACCACCAACTGTAAATGGAATGTCAATTACTTCAGCAATTTTTTTGACAAGTGATTTTATTGTTTCACGTTGTTCAGATGATGCTGTAATGTCAAGAAAGATCAACTCGTCAGCTCCTTCATTACTATATTTTTCTGCCAACAATACAGGATCACCAGCGTCTTTGATTGACTCGAAATGTAATCCTTTGACAACTCTGCCATTAGCAACATCAAGACATGGAATTACACGTTTAGTTAATGTCAAATTCTTTTTGCCCCCTCAATTGAGATTAGCCCTTCATAAAGTGCTTTACCCAAAATTACTCCATACGGATTACACTTTTTGACACTTTCAATATCATCAAGTTTTGATATTCCTCCACTAGCAATAACATTGGTTCCACCTATCTTGCAAACATTCTCGAGTGATGGTATATCAGGACCATCTAATGTTCCATCTTTTGAGACATTTGTGGTCAAAAATTCGGAAAAACCATGTCGAACAAATTCATTTGTGGTTTCTAGTAATTTTTTTCCAGTGTTTCTTTGCCAACCATGAGTAACAATTTCTCCATCTATATGATCTATTGAAACAACTAATCTATCTCTGCCAAATTGTGATACCAAGTTTGATAGAATTTGTTCTTGGTCACTTTCCTTTAGTTGTATTGCTATAGTTCCAATAACTGCTCTCTGTGCAAAACCAAGCACCGCAGAAATTTTCTTGATGTCTCTTAGTCCACCTGCTACCTGAACTGGAATTGAAATATTATCACAAATTTTTTTAATGATTTCATAATTTTCGCCTAATCCAAGTGTTGCATCAAGATCTACAAGATGTAGCATGTCTGCACCTGCATCCTCCCATTTTTTTGCTATCTCAACTGGATTATTACTGTAAACAGTTTTTTGTTTTGGATCACCTTTGAAAAGACGAACTACCTCTCCATTCATTAAATCAATTGCTGGTATTATCTTCATTTCTTGCACACTCTAAGAAAATTTTTTATCATTAATGAACCAACTTTCCCAGATTTTTCTGGGTGAAACTGTGTTCCAAAGTAAATTCCGTTCTCAACAACTGCAGGTACACTAATTCCATAATCTGCATTTGCTACAACAATTTGTTCATCTAATGGTTTTGCTCTGTATGAGTGAACAAAATAAACCCAAGAACCGTTGTCTACTCCTTCAAGAATCTTACTTTCTCTTTTAATCTCTAAACTATTCCAACCCATGTGAGGAATTTTCATATTGTTTGGTAGTAAAACAACTTCACCACCTAGGACATCAAGACCTTTTTCTTTACCCTCTTCGCTTTTTGCAAAAAACATCTCCATTCCAAGACAAATTCCTAATACTGGTATCTTATCCTGCACAAAATCCTTGAATTGCATTGCAGTATAGTCACGTATACTACGTATGGCAGGGTCAAAGTTTCCAACTCCAGGTAATAACACTCCAGCAAAGTCGTTAGTTTGATCAAAACTTGATATGATATCTACTGTTGCACCATTTTTTTCAAGTGAAGTCTTTAGACTAAAGATGTTTCCTGCTCCATAATCAAATATTGCAACACTAACCATTACATTGCGCCTTTAGTACTTGGAACTCCTTTTTGTTTTGAGTCTTTTGAAGAAGCGTTTCTGAGTCCCACTGCCATTGATTTTATTGCAGCCTCAATTTTGTGGTGATCATTTTCTCCATACTTTACAGTAACGTGGATACAACAATTCAGATTCTGTGAAAGTGACTGAAAGAAATGTTCTATGTCTTCTTTAGACATTCCTTCAATCTTGCTTCTTTTCATAGAGAGTGATATTTTGTTGAAAGGTCGTTTTACCAAGTCGATTGATGCCTCTGCAAGCGATTCATCCATAGGAACAGATGCATAGCTAAATCTTGTAATTCCTGATCTGCTTCCTAGTGCTTTGTCTACTGCAGAACCAATTGTTATTGCAGTGTCTTCAATCAAATGATGTTCTATACCGTCTATGGACTTGGCCTTAACGGAAATATCCATCATAGAGTGCTTTCCAAATGATGTGATTAAGTGATCTAGAAAATTAATTCCAGTATTAATCGAAGTTTTTCCAGTACCATCCAAGTTTAGGTTTACTTTTACGCTGGTTTCTTTTGTTTCTCTGTTTAGAGTAGTTTTTCTTGATTTCATGAAAACACCGAGTTTGAATTTAATTAGACCAGATTTAATACCTTCGGAAGTTGTGTTATTGATTCTAGTATTATAGGCACATTGTTCTCTTTGAACATCTCAAGTTTAATCTCTGGTTTCTTACTAGTTCCAAAAATTCCACAGAAAGTAGTCTTGAATCCCATATCTGTAGCCTTGTTAGCCATCAGCATATCTTCCATTGAGTCGCCTATATACAGACAGTGCTTTGAATTTAACCCTCTGATTGATTTCAGAAGTGGTTCAACATTGGGTTTAGCTAGATCTTTTGATTCATCCTCTAAAAATACAGAATTATCTAAATCAAATTTATTCAAGAATTTTTTTAGTGAATAAGAAAATGCAAATTTTCCCCTACCGGTAACTACTGCTAATTTCTCATCAAACTTATTTTTTAATGACGAAATAATTTCAGAGTCAATTAACACTCGGTCTTTTTCTATAAGACCAGTTTCTGATAACTTTGAAGGAATGTCGTAAATTTCCTCATACAATTCTGCACCATAGAAAATCTGATCAAAAACTGTATAGATGTAACTTGTTTCATGTGGATTAGAATAATTTAGTTTTTCCTTAATATCAGAAATTTCTATGTCTAAACTTGTCAAGTATTCATCTACTGAAACTATTCCTCTTTCATCAGAATTATCAATTACATCTTTTACTATTTCGGTAAATTGTTTCTCTGACTTTTTGGCTGCATATGAAGTAAGTATTACTGCATAGCAAACAGCAACTTCGTCATTAAATCCACCTTTTGACTTGAAACCATAAAGGATCTCAGGTGTTACAATGTTTTCAGCTTGAATCTGTAAGATGTCATCTAAGATGTATGAGACTGTCTTGTTTATTGCAGTGTCATACGATTCTGTAATGTCTACTAGTACACCATCACAGTCAAAAATTACAGCATCTACACTTTCTAACTCGTCAACAATTGAATCTGAGACAAGCATATCGCTTGAATTATCTTTCATGTTCATTCTAAAAGATCACGTATTGCCAACAAGAATTTTGAGTTCATTTCTGGAGTTCCTAC
>CAYQPZ010000079.1:0-3715 GCA_964419505.1 uncultured Candidatus Nitrosopelagicus sp.
TATTTACATGGAAAAAGAAAATTTCCACCACAAGTTATTCACTGTCTTTTGGCTGCAAATAGATGGGAAAAGCTAGATGAGATCAAAAAAGCACAAGAAAAAAACTCGATTATTATAATGAACAGATATAGAGAATCCAATTTGGTGTATGGAATGGCAAACGGTCTAAAACTTGATTGGCTTGAGAACTTAGATATTGGACTACCAAAATCGGATTTGGTAATTGTTTTGGATGTGTCACAATCCGAATCATTTAGTAGAAAAAGATCAAACCGTGATATGTTTGAAAAAAATAGAGATTTTTCTCAACAAATATCTAAAATATACAGAAAGATGGCTAAGCAGAAGAGATGGAAAATGGTAGATGCAACAAAATCAAAACAAGATGTACATGAGAACATAATGAGGATCTTTGGAAAGAAAATAGGAATATGAAAAAAGAGTATCTAGAGATTACCGATCCAATTCACGATTTTATCCGTCTTACTAACACAGAAAGAAAGATTATTGATACACCAATATTCCAGCGACTACGAAGAATTAAGCAACTCTCTGGTGCACATCTAACTTATCCAGGTGCACAGCATACCAGATTCGAGCATTCACTTGGTGTAATGCATATTGCATCCATGGCAGGAACATCATTAGAGTCAAAAGGAATAACAACAAAAGATGACATTTTAAATTTGCGTCTTGCTGCATTACTTCATGATATAGGCCATGGTCCATTTTCACACCTTTTTGAGGAAGTCTTACAAAGAAAAAATAAAAAAACTCATGAGCAAATTGGAAAGCAAATCATACTCAATACTGAGATTGGTGATATTATCTCTAAAAATGGCTTTGATAAGAAACTAATCCATAATCTGGCTATGGGTGAAGGGAAACTGCAGTTCATGAATGAGATTGTTTCAGGCGCATTGTCTGCAGATATGATGGATTATCTTCTTCGTGATGGATACTTTACAGGAGCAGAGCATGCAAAAATTGATCATAGTAGGATTACGTATTCACTTGATGTCTATAAGAAAAAATTGGCACTTGATCATTCGGCTCTGGTAAATTTTGAAACTATGATGATCTCAAGATTTCAAATGTTTAAGGCAGTATATTTTCACAAAACGGTTAGGGCTGGTGAAGTAATGTTGTTAGAATCTATGACACTTGCAGATGATGAATTAGGATTGACTTCACTAACCCTTGATGATTATGTTAAGCAAACTGATGAATCTATTATGGCATTATTATTATCTATTCCAGAAACCACGCAAGAATTAAGATCTGCCAAAAAAATTGCAAGAGATTATCAAGATCGAAAACTGTTCAAATGTGTCTTTGAAAGTACTATTTCATCAAATCCTACTACAAAAGTAATGCAGGAATTAAAAAATAGAATTGTCAAAAACTCAAAGGTTAATCCCAATCAAGTTTTTCTTGATACATCTACGACACATTCTATTCCTCTAACCCCATCTAAAAAAGAGTCTAAATCAATAATACTAGTGAAAAATGACTTTAAAAAAACAATCTCAGAGCAAATCCCAATATCAAAAATCCCTTTAGTGTCTTCAATTTCTGGAAAGATGAATATACTTAGAGTATACACTCAACAAAATAATCGTAAAAAAGTTGAAATTACTGCAAAATCAATTCTTGGTGAACTGAAAAAATGAAAAAGCGAATTGTGATCAAATTTTCCGGAAAGGTTTTTGCAATGGAAAATATCAAAATTCTGAAAGACTATGCTAGATTTCTGGTAAAGATTAGCAAGACACATCAACCAATAATAATCGCTGGTGGTGGAAAGATTGCAAGGCATTACATTAATCATGCTCGTTCATCAGGAGTTGATGAATCCACACTTGATGAATTAGGAATTGAGATATCTCGTCTGAATGCCAAGTTGCTCATTTATGCATTAAAGGGTAAGGCATATTCTCATCCACCAACAACACTAAAAGAAGCACAACAAGCCGTTGAAAGTGGATTGATAGTTGTAGCAGGAGGTCTCCATCCAGGCCAAAGTACAAATGGCACTGCCGCCTTAATTGCTGAAAAAATAAACGCTGAACAATTCATTAACGCAACAGATGTAGCTGGAATTTATGACTCTGATCCAAATAAGAACAAAAAAGCCAAACTCTTTAAGCAAATTGAGATGAAAAATCTCAAAAAAATGTTAATTCATGAGGATTCGGTGGCTGGGGGATATGATCTTATGGATATAGTAGCACTCAAAATTATAGAACGTTCAAAAATAAAAACCAAAGTAATACGTTCTGATATTAAAAACCTAGAAAAGGCAATTAAGGGTCAGGCAACTGGAACTGAAATTATTCTGCAAAAAAGATAGTTATTATTTCAATTCATCTTGAATTGTGGGAAATGATTCGGTCCATATTTTAATCTCGGTTCCTGAAAATTCCTCAATTCCTGACTCGGCGACCTTTTTGAAAATTTTTGCAGCCTCATTCTTTTCAAGATCCTTCGACTGCGTTTTTGTATATCCATCCTCATCAACTAATAATACAATATATCCCTCTGGTTTCTTGATTACAGCAGAGAAAATCTCTTCTCCAACAGGATAGAATTTTCCCTCCTTTTTCTTGGTGGTTAGTGTTAGCATTGCAAATCCCGCAATTTCAAAAAGCTTCATCTGGGCTTTATTGGCTCGAATTTTTCCCTCTTGGACCGCTTGGAAATATTGCATAATTATTTTGTAATATGGCACTATATGGATTTTTTATGTTAACATTTAAGAGAAGAATCAAACTCAATTGCAATATTGAATCCCAAAATTTTTGTTGGTGGTGTAATTGGTGCGTTAACGATAGTAGTTTTGGCAATTGCCTATTCTGGGACATCCATAATTGATGATACATCAGAGAGTGGATTTTTGGCATTACCATCAGATTCGGCACCAGAAGTTTTGCCGCTAATAATAGATCTCGATGACATTAAGATAGTAGATGTTGATGAAAAAGTGGCATATATTGAGATATCATTTAAGATTACAAACCCTAATTACAAATCTGTACTATTGGAGATGATTCGATATAGTGTATTTGAAGATGGCACTAAAATTGGCACAAAAAGTATTGGAGATAGAGGCGCACCAGGTGGATTGGTTTCAGCGTCAAATTACTTTACAATTCTAAATGATCGCCCATCCATTATCAAAGATGAGTTTACCATAATGAATGATGGAAATATACCTGAGATTTGGTCTGCATTGGAGAGTGATTCAGCTAATTGGCTAGTCACAGGAGATGCATTTTACAATCTAAGTTCAATGACTTCAGGTGGTGAAAACGAGGTAGCATTCGATTTTGTGCGCTAAATGTATCACAAAATTCTAAAATTATGATTATTTGTTAAAATACTCATAAAATTACCATCAATATTATATTCTATCTTCTTACGAAATTTTCTATGGCAGAAGCAGGTATGGCCGCATTTGGATCAGCTATTGGGGTAGCAATTGCATTAGCAGTTGTTACATTTGCACTAAGAGGCAAAGGACACCCAGACGATCAAAGCGAGTAATAAAAAATAAAAGAACTACAAAACTTCTTTTTTATTCTTTTTCATCAATTATGCCAGATCCACCTTTAGTTGAACCAAGTAGATTCATTAGATTTATTGTCTTAGACTCTCTCTTATGCACAAAACATCTCTCATAATACTGACAAGTTGAACATTCAATTGATGGTTC
>CAYQPZ010000080.1:0-3633 GCA_964419505.1 uncultured Candidatus Nitrosopelagicus sp.
TTCCAGATTATCTATAGTTCCGAATTCATCTTCTGCGTTAATTACTGTTCTGAATGTAAAGACTCCGCCATCATCAAAAATTTGGCCAGTTGTGTTTTCATCAATAATCAAAATTCCGTCTTCAGCAAAAAACGAGTCATTTAACAAAATATTTTTGTCGTTAACAATTTCAACACTAAAGTTAGTGTTAGTTAATGGTTCTCTGTTAGTTTGATCATAAGCATTAATCTTTATAATTTTTTGATCAGATTTATAAAAATCAAAAGGCAACAATTCAACCGTTAATTTAATTTCTCTGTAATTAGAAATGCCATCTGATGATTCAATTCCTATTCCATGACCATAAGCAGTTCCAACTGAAGCAACTACAACTAAAGTTAGAATTATTAGAAAAACGGACTTCATGTGCTACAACAGGTTAGACCATTATTCTACTTACCTGAAGTTTCATTCGAAATTACACTATCAATCTTTCTTTTGTCACGTATACTTTTAACATAAAATAATGATGTTGCAATAATTCCTGCTGCTATTAACGGCGCAACTATTTCAACATATTTTATCTCAAATGTAGATTTTTCTTCGATTATTGTTGGTTGACCTGGCACAGCACTGATTGCAACTTTACCTAGTTTTGCACCACGTTGCTCAACAAACCAGACATCTCCATTATCATCAGCTGTTACAAACTGTGTAAATGATCCTTCAGTTGGTATGGCTACTTCGGTAATTCTATTGTTGTAAGGATCATACATTATAAGACTATCAACAACATGTTGTGCAGCCCAAAGATTATCGTACTTGTCTAGTACCATTCCAAACGGTAGTGATTCAGGATTTGCAATCTTTACTTTATCAAAACTTTCTAAGATTGGATTAAATTTTGTTATTGCAGGACCAATGTGTTCAGCAATCCAGATATTTTCATCCTTATCAATCATCAAGGCAAATGGCTCTGCAAGTGGTCCATCATCAGGCGTAAACTCTGTGACTTGTCCAGTCACTCCATCAATTTTTCCAAGATTTCCAACTAGTGATTCAGCAAACCAAACATTATTGGAAGAATCAATCTCTATTGCAGTTGGTCCAGCTTCTTCAGTTAACGTATTGTAAAGACGGAATTTCTTGGTTGTTTGATCATATTCTAACAATATGCTTTTATCAATAACAGCAATCCAGACATCGTTATCATGATCAATTGCAACTGACGTAGGAATAGATTTTTGAATAAAAGAACTGCCTAACGTAAACTGTGGAAGATTAATTATTTCAAATTGTTCTGTTTTTGGATCAAAATTTCCAATCTTAGAGTTTGGTGTATCAGTAAACCAAATCTTTCCATCCTTGTCAATATCCATGAAGATTGTAGTTACGCCATTGAATGTGTATGGAGTAAACTGTTCATCCTCAATTGAAAATTTCCAGAGTCGTGGTTGCTGTGCATCTGAAATCCAGATATTTTTTCCATCATAAACTGGATATAATGGAGCAGTATCATCTGCTGGTAAATCATATTCTGTAATATCAGTACGAATATCATCAATTGATGGCTTGACTAGTACATCAAAAACCACACTCTCGTTTGCATTCTCAGTTCTTTGTGCTTCTAACTCGATTTGCCAAACACCACCAAATCCAAATGATGTTTCAGCAGTAAATTTTGTTGTTGGTTGATCAACACCAATCACTGTTTCCGTAACTTGGGCCTCAATCGGTGCAATATTTTTCTGAGGATTAGAAACTTTGACTTTAAGACCAGAGATGTCAGCAAGCGGTTTATCATCAATTGATGAAACCATTACACTAATCTTGTTTGCGCCAATTCCTACTGGTACGACGTTAACGTCAAATTTTGCATTTTCAGAAAACAACGTACCCTCAAATCCATAGTTTGATTGTAATGCATCAGCAGTTTGTATTTCTCCTGCTGGCAATGATGAATTTACCAAAAGTGCAACTACAGCAAGAAGGGCAACACCAAGACCAGCCTCTAACCTTAGCGGTCTTTGCAATTTTTTATAGACACCACTTGATTTCAGATTATTTTTAGCCTGCGCTACAAACTTAATTTGATAGTATCCACCAAATGCAATCATAGTAGATGCTATTGCAATTTTAGCGAGAATTAATTTTCCGTAAGTTGAACCTGTTAGGGAATCAACGTTACTATCTAAGAACCATAATAGAGTGGGACCTGTAATGATTAAAATTCCTAGAGCAATGATTATCATCGCTGAGAATCTTGGAAGTAGACTCGCAGTAATTTTATCTCTGACATCGTAATCTAATTTTGTAATTGCTGGTAAAACAATGAATCCAAAAAATATCACTCCACCAATCCATATTGATGAAAGTAAATTGTGAACGTAATCCAAAATAATCGGTGGAGCCATTTCTGTTGATGCACCATGACCCATCATTGTTGTGGTTGCAATCAAAATTAGTGCAGTGACAAGCATTGGAATCTGAGTTTTGATTGAAATCTTATTTTTCCGTTCTATCCAGAACCATATACCAATAAGAATTATTGTAAGAATCATTCTTGTAAGCCATGTTGATCCAAACGTTGTTTCAATGACATCAAGTGGTGATACTTCTAATCTCCATGTCTGTACAGCTAGCATAATGAAGTTAGATACAAATACTGCAATTACACCAAAGCCAATAATTTTTGAGAATTTTGTTCTAAACGAGTCTTGAATTAATCCAATTTGATCTCCAAATCTAGTTTGTCTTGTAGACCAAATTGCAATAGATGCAATAATTCCACCTAATACTATTGTCTGACCAACTAAACCAGGAAAACGTGCAATTGCTTCTGGAATAAATGTAGTTTCAGATTGTTCTTGTGATTCAAGTAACGACGAATCAATCTGTACATCTCCCACACCAAAAATTATTGCTGCTTGAACCAAGTGACCATCAACCTTTGACAACACTTTGCTTGCAACTGTATACACTCCATCTTCTAAAGGCGGTGTAGTAACGACAAGTGATGACTCTTCATTATTGTATGCAGTGTCTTGATTATCAATTTGGTTACCATTAGAATCATAAATTTTTAGTGATGAGAAATCAATCTCTACTGCTTCAGAATAGTATGTGATAATTTGTGTTGTGCCTGCAGATACATTTTGTCCTTGTGCTGGGTCTGAGTCTAAGAGAAATGGATGTGCACTAGCTAAAGGAAACCCCAGAAAAAATACCAAAACAGGGATTATCCAAATCTTTTTCAATTATCTTGAAACTTAGTGCTGATAATTTAAAGAATTGCGAATTCGAAAATTGTACTATCTTAGTAAAGATAATAACTCGTCTGTCCAAGTTGAAATTGTTGAAGAAATATTTTCTATTGCTTAGTGTTTTACTCGTCTCAGGATTTGTAATGTCATCGGCATATGCTCATACTACCATCCATGTAGACAAATATGAAATTGAAGCTGGATGGGGAGAGGAGCCACCAGTTGTGGGATTATCTAATACAATTGTAGTAGAAGTTGCCGAGTCGGGAGAAAAAGAAGGTCTTAGAACTGGTGTCACTAGTGCTTTCAAAAGCATGACTGCAACTTTAATTTCTGGCGGTGCAACCAAAGTGCTTGACATCAACTCTGATCCAAGACCAGGTCATTATTA
>CAYQPZ010000081.1:0-3571 GCA_964419505.1 uncultured Candidatus Nitrosopelagicus sp.
GTTTCTTCTCGTTTTGATTATTTGGTTTCTTCTCGTTTTGATTATTTGGTTTCTTCTCGTTTTGATTATTTGGTTTCTTTTTATTACATAATTCTATGAATAATTTGTATGCATTATCAACTGTGTTATTGTTATGTACTATTGATCGTACTGCCTTAATCATTGGAACCGGATTTTCTGATTGCCAAATGTTTCTTCCCATATCTACGCCAACTGCACCAGCTTTCAATGCATTATAGGTTAGTTTCAATGCATCCTTTTCAGGTATTTTTTTTCCACCAGCAATAATTATTGGTACAGGACATGATTGAACTACTTTCTCGAAATTATCACAATAGTATGTCTTGACAATATGTGCACCCTGCTCTGCAGCAATTCTACAGGCTAGTGACAAATATCTAACATCTCTCGCCATATCTTTTCCAACTGCAGTGACTGCTAAAACAGGAATTCCATACTCCTCTGCTTCATTAACAAGTTTACCAAGATTAACAATTGTTTGTTTTTCATATTTTGAGCCAACAAAGATTGACATGGCAACAGCACTGGCATTCAAACGTATAGCCTCTTTGACACTAGTTATTATTTCTTCATTTGATAAATCATCGCCAACTATACTAGTTCCCCCAGATACTCGTAAGACAATTGGTACAGATGATTTAGCATTAACTGATGTACGCTGTACTCCACGTGTGACCATTAGTGAATCACAATAGCTGAGTAGTGGTGTAATTGTTTTTTGAGGTCTTTCAAGTTTTTCAGTTGGTCCTAAAAAGTATCCATGATCAACCGCTAACATTAGCGCACGGTTGTCACTAGGAAGAATAATTCGTGATAGTCTGTTTTTTAACCCCCAGTCCATTTTACATTTTTTCCTAGAAATGCCTTTCTTAAGCCTTGCTAATTTTCAATAATAATTTTCATTGCTTGATTACCAGTTCTCGCATGCTCAAATGCTTTTTGGGAATCTTCTAATGAATACTTGTGTGTGATTAATGATTTAACGTCAATTTTTCCTGAGGAAATTAAATCCAATGATGCTTTTGTATCTTTATCTGATGCAGCATATGTTGTCACGATAGAAACTTCTTTTGAATAAACAACACTCATATCAATTTCAATCTTGTCGCCTTTGTTTGGAACGCCAAACATTACAATCGTGCCACCTTTTCGAATTACATGAATTGCTTGAATTAATGCATTCAAATTCCCAGTTGCAACTATTGCCACATCAACACCTTGTTGCTCAGTTGAATCTAATATTGTGCTAATAATTGATTTATCATCAGAACGGATAGATATTACACCGAATTTTTTTGCAAAATCTAATCGAAAATCATTCAAATCTAAACAAAAAATTTTAGAAAATTCAAAGAATTTTGCAAGTAAAACATGCATCATTCCAGTTGGTCCAACACCCAATACGACTACAGAGTCATGTTTTTGATAATAAAATTTTGACCATGCTCTGATACAACATGCTAATGGCTCTATCATAGATGCCTCTTCAAATGTCACATGATCGGGAATCTTTAACACACCTCCATGATCCACATTCCACTCTGGTACGATGTATTCATCCGATAATCCACAAGGATTAAGATTTGATTTGTAATATTGCTTACACATAGTTTCGTTACCATGACTGCATTCATGGCAAGTAGTAGAATAACATGCAACATGATGATGTGTGAAAACACGATCACCGATTTTAAAATTTTTAACATTGTTGCCAACTTGTTTTATTATTCCTGCTGGCTCATGTCCTAATTTCATAGAAGGCTGACCATATTGCCCAAATACCTTTTCAACATCAGAACCACAGATTCCACAAGTTTCCATTTTTACAAGAATTTCATTTGAAGTGAGTTCGGGAGTATCAAAATTTTTTATCTCAATCTGAGAATTTTCTTTCACTACAGCTGACCTCATAAAATATTCAAAATCTGTTAGGTATAATAGATTATACGCCTAGAATCTTCTTCAACATTACTCTATAATCGACATCTGATTTTTCACTACCTGAAGCAGGTAATGCAAAAACTAACGGTGTTGACTTTTCAGCTCTAAGTGAGGTAAGCTTGTCGTCTATAGATTTCGTAAGATCATCACTAACTAGTACAAGTCCCACTTCAGAATCAGCATAACATTTTTTGATCTCGTCTAATGCGGTTTCTGGTGAGTCAGCAATTTTTCCCTGTACACCAGCCAATTGAAAACTTGTCACAAATACTCTGCTACCAACAGTTACCACTTTCACAATTATTTTTTTGAGATTACTAATTTAACCGTTTCAGAAAAAGCTCAAAAGGAGTAATTAATTATATTAGATATGGATGTGCCTAAAGAGATTGATTCTGTGGTATGGAATGAAGAAAAAAAATCATGGATAACAAAAAAAATACATGTGGAAGAATACCATGGATTTACCGAATGCAGGTATTGCCAAAAACCAATGTCACATAATGTAAAAATAAATGGAGAGTTCAAAGTGATTTATACTAAATGTGGATGTAGTAAATCAGACTGACACATTTAATTATAAAATATTATTGGGGAAAATAGGATAATGATCAAAATTGGTGCAATTATTGTAATTGCTGGAATTTTTATATCAATTGGTGTAGCATTTTTATTTTATGGTGAGGAATCATTTAGAGAGGTAAAAGTGTCTTCATGGGGTGAGCCAATTATGGTCGGCACTGTGAATTTTGATGTTCAATACGTGACAAATTATGACTTTCTAGAAAAAACACAAGATAGGAAAGAATGGGAGAAAAAACAGGTTGAAGAATTTGGAATTATGGAACCAACAAAAGAAAAACCTGATGGAGTCTTTTTCCAGATACAAATTACTGCTGAAAATACAGGAGATGAAATTGTTAAGGTAACTGGTGGTCAATTCCATCTATATGACATTGATGATAAAAGATGGTCTGCAGCATTTGTTGGGTATGGTAAACCTGAGTTATCTGTTGTTGAACTTGAACAAAATAAAGCAGTTACAGTCACAACACAATTTGATATTCCATATGATGAAGAAATGGTGTATAGAGTAGGAATTGTTCCTAACAGATTTGGTATGGAACAAACAACTGAAATTGCATTTATCTGTATTAAGAATTGTAATTTACTTTTGGAAGAATAAAATATTTGTAAAAAAATTATTCTACAATAACTGTTCCTTCCATCCATGGATGAACCATACAAAAGTAATCATATGTTCCTGGATTGTCAAGTGTAACAGAATAACTCATATCAATCATAATTAAACTACTATCCCATACACCATCTGGACCATCAGTGGCAGTTCCACTTGTTACAGTGTGTGGAGCAGTATCAGAGTTTACAAAAGTCACGGTGCCACCTGCACTAATTGTAACTGTACTTGGATCATAACATTCTGGTTCACAGCCGGGTGTTGCAGAACCTGCTACTGGTACAACTTCAGCGCTCATTGGTGCTGCTGCAGCTTTAGCTGCTGCTTCAGCTGCGGCTTTGTCAGCTGCGGCTTTGTCAGCTGCGGCTTTGTCAGCTGCGGCTTTGTCAGCTGCGGCTTTGTCAGCTGCGG
>CAYQPZ010000082.1:0-3558 GCA_964419505.1 uncultured Candidatus Nitrosopelagicus sp.
TATACGCGTTTCAAATTCGGAAATGAATAAAAGTATTCTAAAGTAGATGTGTTTGTGGATAAACGAATTAGAATTGGAGGAATAGTAGCTGCACTAATTTTTTCAGCTATAATTTTAACATCACCATCAGATCCTCTACCCATACCAGAACCTATTACAGACGAACATCCAAATCAGTTTGTTGAAATCATAGCTACAAATCTTGAAAAACCATGGGCAATTGATTTTTCAGACGAAAGAATTTTCATCAGTGAACGATCAGGAAAAATACGAATCATAGAATCAGATCAACTATTAGATGAATCGCTGATTTCACTCAGAGTAGCTGATGTATTTGGTGGTGGGCTGTTAGGAATTGTAACACATCCAAATTTTTCTGACAATCATTTACTTTATGCATATTATACATATGAGGACGATGAAAAACTTTGGAATAAAATCATCCAAATAAAAGAAATGAATAATAAAATAGTTGATGTTATAACAATACTAGATAAAATTCCTGGTTCATCATTTAGTAATGGTGGTGTAATGAAATTTGGTCCAGATGGTAAGCTATATGTTGGAACAGGCTCAGTTTCTGATTTTTCACATGAACCACAAAATTTGAATTCTCTTGCTGGAAAAATTTTGAGATTAAATGATGATGGTTCTATTCCTACAGATAATCCCATCAAGAATTCTTCTGTATACACATATGGACACAGGAATCTTACAGGACTTGCTTGGGATTCATTTGGTAAAATGTATGCAACTGAATCTGGACCAACCAAAAATGATGAAATAAATTTGATCAAAGCCGGAGCTAATTACGGCTGGCCAGATGTACAATGTTTCTCTGACAACGAAAATTTTGAAAATCCACTAAAATGTTTTGATCCAGGTATTGAACCAGGCGGAATCATTTTTTATTCAGGAGATAAATTAGAATTACAGAATCAGATGGTCTTAGCATCACAAAAATCTACAATTCTCTTTAAGGTACAAATTGATGAAAATGATATTGATTTGGATACTATTATGAGTGGAATAGGCAGGATTCGTGATGTTGCACAGAGTGACGATGGTTATATCTACATAATTACATCTAACACAGATGGAAAGGGATTTCCAGATGATAACGATGATAAATTACTAAGGATTTTAAAATAACATGACTGAATCATCAATTCCACGATTCTTTGAAAAAGACATCAGAGAAAAACTCAACATAATTGCAGATTTTTCAAATCTTTCTGAGGAGGAAGTGAAAATTCTTGAAGATGCAACAGGCGGTTTAGATTTTGCAACTGCAAACAAAATGATTGAAAATGCAATTGGAACATTTGCTTTACCACTTGGAATTGCAACAAATTTTCGAATTAACAAAAAAGACTATCTAATTCCTATGGTGATCGAGGAACCATCAGTAGTTGCAGCTGCATCGAAGGCTGCAAAAATTGCGAGAAAACATGGAGGTTTCAAAGCTGAAACAGAGGGAAACTATAGCATTGGTCAGATCCAAGTTTTAGATGTTGACATACAAGATGGAATGGCAAAAATCATTTCTGGCTCTCAGGAAATTATTGATCTAGCTAATTCAAAGAGCAATACACTTTCAAAACTTGGAAAAGGTGTAAAGGAAGTTACATGCAAAGAAATCAAAACAAACTCTGGTTCAATGTTAATTGTTGAATTAATAATAGATGTTGCTGACGCAATGGGAGCAAACGTTACAAACACAATGTGTGAAGCAGTTGCACCTCTAATTGAAAAATTAAGTGGGGGACGTACTCTGTTACGAATTCTATCTAATTACTCAACTAAAAGAATGGTAACCGCAACAGGAACATTTGACAAGGATGAAATTGGTGGGGAAAAAGTAGTAGATGATATAATATCAGCATTTGAATTTGCTGATAATGATGTTTATCGTGCTGTTACACATAACAAAGGTGTAATGAATGGGACAATCTCAGTTGCTAATGCAACAGGTCAGGATAGCAGAGCAATTGAAGCAGCAGCTCATGCGTATGCTTCAAGGACTGGTAGATACAGATCATTAACAGAATGGAAAAAAGATGATGATGGAAATCTATCTGGAAAATTTGAGTTACCACTATCTGTTGGAATTGTAGGAGGTGTGACTAACAACCATCAAATCGCTAAAATTTGTACAAAAATGTTGAATGTTTCTTCAGCAAATGAGCTTGCAGGCGTGATGGCTGTAACTGGTCTTGCACAAAACTTTGCAGCTATGCGTGCACTTGCTACTGAAGGTATACAAAAAGGTCACATGAAACTTCACGCACGAAAACAGGATTGACAATTATTAACAAATTCAGTTTATATAACCTAGGTGAACCATGATAAAAATTGCATCAGTAAAATTTGCTATTCCTAAAGGAAGTCTTGAAGAAGCTACATTCAAGCTACTCGAAAATTCATGGACAAAAGTTAATCGTAAAAGCAGAACTTATCGGGTATACCTAGATGATTCTGAAATCAAAGTAAAGATGCTAAGACCACAAGAGATTCCTAATTTGGTTTCTGACGGTCTTTATGATGTTGGTATTACAGGTAAGGACTGGATCAATGAAACAAAATCAGATGTAGAACCACTGGTGGATTTGGAATACGGAAAGATCAAACTTGTCATAGCAATGCCAGACAATTACAGATACAAATCATTAGATGACATGATTCTGGATTATTCAAAAAAGAAGAAAGTACTTCGAATATCCTCAGAATATCTGACTAACGCTTCAAAATTCATCAAAAGCTGTAAAAGTTACAAAAAGCGATACGGCTCAAAGGATCCAATGATTGTTACACCATGGTTACGAGTTGGAACCAACAAAAATGTCCAGATTCACTTGTCATTTGGTGCAACAGAGGCAAAACCACCAGATGATGTAGACGCTATAATGGATGTCACCGAAACTGGAACCACTCTACAGCAAAACGGACTAAAGATTACTGACGTTGTGATGGAATCCAGTGCACACCTCATTGCTAACAAGAAATCATTGAAGGATAAGAAGAAACGAGAAAAGATATTCGATATTGTCACCTTAATGAAAGGCGCAGTAGAAGGAAGAAAGTACTTGCACCTATACATGAACATTAGAAAGACGAATCTGAAAAAATTACTAAAAGACATACCATCACTGAAAAAACCAACAGTGAGCCCTCTTAGTGAGGAAGGTTGGTATGGTGTGAACACGGTAATTCTCAAATCAGATTTCCACAAATTGATTCCAAAATTGCGAAAGATTGCGCAGGGATTAGTTGTTCATGAACCAAGACAAATTCTTGAGCTTGAGGAGATAAAGCGTGACGAAGAGAATTGATCAAAATATTACAGGTTCGTAACGTAGACAGCTTTGTAGAATCCAGACGTCAAAAAACCTCAGACAAAGATATTCACACAGTTCTGGCAATACTTGATGACGTAAGAAAAAATGGAGATTCCGCTGTCAAAAAATACGAACAAAAATTCAACGGAAGAAAGACTTCACAATTGCGTGTAAGCGAGAAAGAGATCAATAAAGAAAAAATTACTGAAGCGCAGTTTGA
>CAYQPZ010000083.1:0-3525 GCA_964419505.1 uncultured Candidatus Nitrosopelagicus sp.
CATCCCGTCGGGCTCATAACCCGAAAATCAGTAGTTCAAATCTACTCCCCGCTACTTTTGTTCCTAAAACTTGGAGCACCATTGGATTTTTTCGCTAAATTGAATTTTTTTGTTAATTCTGTTAAATCGTTGTTGAGGTTTTGTGAGATGTCTGTGTGCAGAAACTGATGGAATGTACATTTTTTTTGAAATTTTTCGTGGCATGGTAATTGTTATTTTATGACTTGACTTTTTACCACATTTACTGCACTGAAAGCCTTGATTCTTTCCCTTTGATTTCATCCGCTTATCACATTTCTTACAAAGTGGATTTTTCTGCATCGTATGCTTTTCTAATTTTAATGGTTTTAAAAATTCAATATTAAAAATTCTATCAAAGTTCTTTGAAGCCTTTCTTACTCCACCACCAATTAGTACTCTATCTCCACTAATGAGACTTTTTGCAATATGAGTAATGTTTGTGGGTTTGTAAACACAACAATTGATAATTTTGTTTTTTGATTTAATTAAAAAATATACGTGTCCACCACGTAAAACAATTGGAGTCGATTCAATAGTTCCTTCAATGGTACCAGATGTATATGGTTCAAATCTTTCTACATCTATTTTATTTTTGAGATGATCACCAGTACCCTGATTAGATTTGAAAATTAGATAGCCATCTAATTTTTCTTCTGGTTTTATTGATTCAGCTGCAGAGATTAAAATTGAAGGATTTTCTCCTCTAACGCCAAAAAATACAGGATCTGGTCCATTAGGACTGATGAGAATTTTCTCTTTTTTATTGTCATAACTATTGAATGTATATGGAAATGTTTTTTCTTGCATTTTTTTTACAAGTTTATTATCAATGGATCTCTTAAGACCGAATTTAGATTTGTTTCTGTAACTTAGTAATTCGAAAGTATTATCTGAAAATTGATAACTAATAGCACCTATTGCACCGACTAGACCCTGACCGTTACCAAGATGAAATGATTCAATGTTATTTTTTTTGATGAAAATTTTTGCATCGTTTCTTTTAATTAATTTCCAGAGTGCCTTAGTACTAAACTGACTAAAGGTTTTTGGAATCCTTTCTTCTTCAAAAAATACTACTCCTGGATTAGCACCATTCTTTGTATCAGCATATTTGTTAACTAGTTCTCTAACCAATTTCTTGATTTTTTCTGGGCGTGTTGTGGAAATTTTTATTCCTACAGCTCCATTTCCTCTTGTCTTCCACGGAATGTTTGGATTAAATCTGATCAAGTTTGGAAAATCTAAGAAATCCACATGTTCTTTTTTTAGCAAATTGATCAATCTGTAAGCCAGATATGTAGTACACATCCCCTTAGGAGAGTCTGTATCATCAAACCCGATATGAATTGTTTTAGATTCCATATATGATAGAGAATGAATTTGAATTTTAGTCATTTGGCGGTTTTTGAGTTTAATTTAAATTCAAAATACAAAACCGTGAACTAATGATAATCATTGACGAACAGAAAATATTTGATGTAATAATGGAAAGAAAGCCAATTTCCGTTGCTATAAATGGTCCAGATGGTATATTGCCAAAAATTCAAGAAACCGCCAAACACATAATGGAGAAATTTGACATTCCTGCATTTGTGCTGGGTGATACAACTTGGGGAACATGTGACTTGAATTCAAATGGTGCAAAGGTATTGGGTGCTGAAATTTTGTTTAATGTTGGTCATACTAACAAACTTGAAACGTTTGAAAATAATGTAGTGATGATTGATGCTTTTGATAACATTTCATTTGATCAAGTTTTACCAAGATGCATTGAAAAATTTAATGGTAAAACAATTTCGTTGATTACAGACAGCCAACATCTACATGAAGTTCAACATGTAAAAAAATTTCTTGAGGAAAATAATATTTGTGTGAAGGTAGGAAAAGGAAAGGGACAACTAAATGATGGACAAGTTTTTGGATGTGAGTTTTATCCAGCTATTGAAACAAAAGATGAAGTTGATGGTAATTTATTTCTTGGACAAAGCAACTTTCATGCAGCTGGTATTGCACTATCAACAAAGAAACCAACATTTGTTTTGGATCCATACTTTAACGAAATTAGAGATGTAACTGAGTTTGCTCAAAAATTAGAGAAGAAGGCAACACTGTCAATTTACAAAGCTGCAGAAGGACAAGTTTTTGGAATAATTGTTGGCTTGAAGGAAGGTCAGTTTGCTATACTTACAGCACTAAAATTTAAAAAAGAATTAGAAAGTGTGGGCAAAACTGTACAGCTCTTTGCAATAGCAGATATTACGAGTGACAGATTGAAAAATTTCAAGGGAATTGATGCATTCATTCAGGTTGCTTGCCCAAGGATTTCTACTGATAATCAATTCGATAAACCGGTATTATCTACGCCACAAGCAACTGCATTACTTAAGGTTCTAAGAAATGAAAAGATTGATGATTACTTGCAGATTCCACACTGGCTGTAAAAAAACAATTAATAATTGAGGTCATAAGAAAAGCATATGTCTCAAGAATTCAAACTTCCTGGAGAGAAAATTGCCTTTTTAGAAGAATATCTTCCAGGTGAGAATACATTCGATGATGGTGAATCAATAAGATCTACTATGATTGGTAAAGCAGAATTCGATAAGGAGGAACGAATTGCATTAGTTAAGAATGAAAAATCAAATTCAATACCAAAAATTGGTGATGAAATAGTTGGAATTGTTGAAGCGGCACTTGGTTCTATGATTGCAGTATCTATGCAATATATCAATGGAATTAAAGTAAATTCAAATGTTGAATGTATATGCGCTACACGACATATGAGAAAGAAGAATGTTGCATTAGTAAAAGACATTGTTAAACTAAAAATAATTAATCACATTAATGGCACTATTCATGCATCAATGGATGAATCACATCTTGGCGTCCTCTTTACAAAATGTAGAAAGTGTTTTGGGGAAGTTTTCAAGGATCGTGATTCAGTAAAATGTAAAGAGTGTGGTTGGTTTGATGACAGAAAATTATCCTCTGATTTTGGAAAAAGTGATTTCTTAAAATAAGAGATCTAATATGAAAAAAATTTCTTTCCAGGGTGAACATGGAGCATATAGTGAAACATCAGCTCTAAAATTTTTTAAAAATGAGATAGAATCTATTCCTTGTCTAACTTTTCATGATGCATTAGAACAAACAGAGTCTGATAATTCAGATTATGCAATTCTACCTGTAGAAAATTCTATTGAAGGTAGTGTAGGTCAAAGTTTTGATGCAATTCTTTCATCAAATCTTCATGCTGTTGGTGAAATCTACCTGGAAATCCATCATTGCCTGATCTCTAATGGAAAAATTGATGAAATTAATACTGTCTACTCTCATCCACAAGCATTGGGACAGTGCAGTGATTTTATTCAAAAAAATTCTTTAAAGACAGTTCCAACATATGATACAGCAGGTAGCGTTAAGATCATCAAAGATCTAAGCGAAAGATGTGCAGCAATAGCAAGTAAGAATGCAGCTGAAATTTACAGTATGCCTATCATTCAA
>CAYQPZ010000084.1:0-3214 GCA_964419505.1 uncultured Candidatus Nitrosopelagicus sp.
TCTTCTATTTTTTCTATTGAATAAAGTGATAATAGTTTCTGTGCCTTTGAAACTGAAATTTTCCCCTTACTCAGTGTTTCTAATATTTCTGTAAGATCCAATTCTTATTCTAAGTAGATAAGAAGTTAAAGATATTTAGATTTCAACGCCTGAGAGAGCATTATTTACACTCCGAACTCCTTTCTCAAACCATTCTTTCTCCTCGTCGTTTAGTTCTAATTCTATAATTTTTTCAACACCGTTACTACCTATCATTGCGGGAACTCCAATCGAAACATCAGAATGTCCATATTCACCATCAAGGCAGGTAGAAACTGGCATCACTTGTTTTTTATCATTTACAACATTATCTATTATTGCTGAAATTGCATTTCCTGGTGCATGTACTGTTGCACCTTTCAATTTAATTACTTCAGCTGCAACATTTTTTGTCAAAGTAAAAATTTCATCTAGTTTTTCTTTTGATAACTTTTCATGTAAAAATTCTCCAGAAATTTTTGCAAATCTAGTTAATGGAAGCATATTTTCTCCATGTTCACCAATAACTACAGCGTCAATTTCATTTCTAGGTGTATTTGTTGCTTCGTGAATAAACTGCTTGAACCTTGACAAGTCTAACATTCCACCCATACCAAAAACACGATTTCTCTCAAAACCAGATGTTTTGTATGTAATGTGTGCCATTGGGTCAAGTGGATTGGTGACAGGAATTATTACTGAATCATCAGCAAATTTTTTGATATTTCCAACAACATCTTTCACAACACCTGCATTAATCTTTAACAAATCCATTCTTGTCATTCCAGGTTTTCTTCCAGCTCCTGCTACAACTACTACAATTTTTGATCCTTTCATATCTTCGTAATTATTTGAGCCCTTAATCTCAACATCAATTCCTTGTTCTGATAGCATGTGATTGAGATCCATTGCCTCTCCTTGTGGTAATCCTTCAGCAATATCCAGAAGTAATATCTGATCATCTAGTCTCTTTAATGCTGAAAAGAGTGCAGCATCTCCACCTACTTTACCTGCACCGATAATTGTTATCACACTATGCGCTCAAAATCCTGATTAATTAAATCTTAGTTTGAATTTTAAACAGATTTTTATGTATTTTCAGTATTGATAGTTCATGGTTCTAATGATTGATGCACAGATTGCTGGAATTTCAGGAGATATGATATTATCCTCATTAGTAAGTCTTGGAGCAAATAAATCAAGAATTATTGAGGGTATTTACACCGCAGAATCATTTTTAGATAATTCTAAGATTACAAATATTGATTTTATATCTGTACAAAAAAATGGAAAAGACGCAATACAGTTAATTTTAGAAATTGATGAAAATGTTAACGAAAGAAAGGCTACGGACATCAAACATTGTATTATAGAATCATCAAAAAAAATTGGACTATCTGAATCCGGTTTAAATTTTGCAACAAATACTATTAACACTCTCATTTCTGCAGAATCGAAAGTGCATGGTGAGTTAGAATCATCAGTCCACTTCCATGAAGCAGCAAGTATTGACACTGTTGTTGACATACTTGGTACCGCAATTGCATTAGATGATTTGAATTTATTTAGAGATGATATAATTTGTTCACCTGTTGCAATTGGTGGTGGTACTGTGACATTTTCACATGGTAAATCATCAAATCCTGCATATGCAATTTTAGAAATTTTTAAAAATTCTGAGATAATTATTCAAGGTGGAGTCATCACAGATGAGTTGACAACTCCTACTGGAGCAAGTATTTTAGTGAATTTAGCAAAAACATGTTCTGAATTTTATCCACCAATGAAGATCAATTCTGTAGGATATGGAGCTGGCTCAAAAGATTTTGGAGAATTTTCTAATGTTCTAAAAATTGTAAACGGAAAGACCAAAATCAATCTAGTCAAAGATACCGTTCAAATCCTAGAGACTAACGTAGATGATGTATCTGGTGAAGTTTTAGGAAATATGATTGAAAAAATCATGGCAAACGGAGCAAAAGATGTAACAATCACTTCTGGTATAACAAAAAAAGGTAGACCAACTCAATTGATATCTGTAATCTGTGATTCAGAATCAATGAATTCTATTTTAGAATTATTAGTTGCTGAAACTAAAACTCTTGGTGTCAGAATCAGAAATTCCGAAAGATATGTTGTTCCTAGATCAATTGAACAGGATACGGTGGAAATTGATGGGCATAAGTTTCCTGTTCATTATAAAATGGTTAAAGGGAATTCCCATTTTAAAATAGAATTTGAAGATATAAAATCAATTTCAAATTCTTTGAAGAAACCATTTCATCAGATTGAAGACTTGATAAGAGAAAAAATCATGGAAAAAGATGGATAAACTCTTACAATTACTTGATTGGTTTGATGATAAAATCAGCGTATTGGTATCACTTTCTGGTGGAGTTGATAGTGCATTAGTTGCTTATGCCGCCTTTCAAAAACTTGGAAAAAAATCATTTGCAGTGACTGCTGATTACAAAACACTCTCAAAAGAAGAGCTTCATAGTTCTAAGCAAATCGCTGATGAAATTGGAATTGAGCACATCATAATTAATTATAATGAATTAGAAAATGAGAACTTTGTTAGAAATGATAATAATCGATGTTTTTATTGTCGCGATGAGCTTTCAGAGAAACTCATTGAAACAGCAAAACAATTCCAACTAGATGTTATTGTAGATGGAACACACACAGATGATCTAGGGGATTACAGACCTGGAATTAACGCATTACAAAAAAATGGAATTAAGAGTCCACTTTTAGATGTAAATTTATCTAAAGATGAGATAAGAGTAATATGTAAAAAAATAGGATTAACAATCTACAACAGACCATCAAACTCATGTCTTGCATCTAGAATTCCATGGGGTCAAAGGGTCACTGCAGAAAGACTAACACGAATAGAGATGGGTGAAACAATGATCAAGCAACTTACAGGATTTCAGCAAGTACGTGTAAGAGATATGAATGGTGTTGCAAAAATTGAAGTCGATTCAAACAACATCTCATTACTCCATAACGAAAATTATCTAGATCAAATTGTCACCAAATTACTAATGATTGGATTTACTTCAGTAATAGTTGATCCTAATGGGTATAGATCAGGTAATCTGAATTTAATTTATGAGAAATGATTAGAGTTTTGGCATAATGTTTAGTCTTGTCTTTGCAGAAAGCACAATTATTGAAGTAATTGCTACTG
>CAYQPZ010000085.1:0-3004 GCA_964419505.1 uncultured Candidatus Nitrosopelagicus sp.
TATTAACTTCAACCATTGTTTCGGTTCTTTCTACACCAGAAATTCTTTGTATTTCAGTTGCAATCTCCTGAATCTCACTTAACTGGTTAATCATGATAATAGCCACGGCATCAAATCTGCCGCTAACAGGAAATGATTCTAAAACACAGTTTATCTTTCTTAGACGTGCAGCAATTAATTTTTTTGGTGATTTAACTAGTATAACTGCTCTTACCAACCTAGATCAACCTCCATCTCAATTAATGTCTCAGTTGAAACAATCTCATCTATTTTTTTTAGGTCAGTCACAATTTTGTTAATTTCATTAATTTTTCCATTAAGTATTACACAAATATCTGCGCGGCCAGTCACAACCATAATATCTTTTGAAACGGTTCTCTTCTTTTTCAAAATCTGAAGAACGTTATCAACAGTTCCTGCTTTCACATTAATCATGCATAAGGATTTCATAACATAGGTTTACTATATTGGCAATAAAGTTTGCTAATCAGATGAAGCCTCTTGTGATCTAGCCTCTTCTAAAAATGCTCTTCTTTCTTCTAACTCAGCTTCTTTATCTACTGTAAGATCATCATCGACAATTACTATTCCAAAATCTGGTTCAGTCTCAACACTTTTTGATTTTTTTCTAGAGCCTGATTTCTTTTTCGAATTTGTTGACTTTTTTTTCACAGTTTCAGTAGTTTTCTTTTTTACAACCAAAGATAATCGAAAAAACCAAGATAACCATCTATTAAAACATTCTCATTAAAAGCTAACAAACAAAAAATACTGTATTTTTAATTTAAACATAAAATTATGTGCCGAGGGCGAGATTTGAACGCGCGACAGCCGCGTCTTCAGCGCGGTGCTCTCCCAGGCTGAGCTACCTCGGCATTAAGAAACTGGAAACTGAATTGAATTAAAGCGTATCCTTTCAAGGTTTCCAAACGATGTCGGCAATGTCTTTTCTTTTGTTTGTAATACGTGCCAAGATAAACAACAAATCTGAAAGTCGGTTTAGATATACATATGAAATTTTATTGATCTCTTCTTTTTGAGAGAGTGCAATAATATGTGTTTCAGATCTTCTAGATACAGTTCTCGACAAGTGTAAAATTGATGCCAATAATGTTCCACCAGGTAGTATGAAACTGACTAGATTTGGTAATTCAGCTTCAAGTTTATCAATTTTTTCTTCTAGAAATTCCACCATATCTTCAGTCGTTCTAATTTTTGTATCTGACATATCAGGATTTGCCAAATCAGAGCCCACAATAAAAAGATCACTTTGAATTTTAACTAGAATTTTTTTTATTTCAGAATCCAAATCTAAAGAGATTGCAATCCCCAATGTAGAATTCAATTCATCGACTGTTCCATATGATAATATTCTTTCATCTGATTTCCAAACTCTTGAGTTATCAAATAACGATGTTTTACCCCCATCTCCAGTTTTTGTATAAATTTTCACAAAAAAATTACCTACTACAACTAATTAAGGTATATCTTAAATTTGATTATCAGTAATAATTTGAATATGCACTCTGACATTGATAGATTATTAGAATCAGCTAATGTATTATTTTTGAAAAAGTCTTTTCTGGAATCTATACAAATCTATGAAAAAATTCTTCAAATTGAACCAACCAATATAAGTGCGTTAAATAATAAAGGATATGCGTTAAGTAAAACTAATGATTATCAAAATGCCATTAATTGTTATGATAAAGGCCTAAGCATTGATCCAACAGAAAAAACATTATTGGTTAATAAAATATCATCTATGAGAAAGATGAAAATGTTAGTTAACGCTTTAGATAACTGTAATTTAATGTTAAAAGATGATCCTAATCAATTAATTGTCATGTATCAGAAACTCAGAATTCTGTACACACTTGAAAAATATGAAGAATCATTAGAAATCTGCGATACAATTTTACAAAATTATCCAAAAAACGGCGATGTCTTATTCGATAAAGCAATGTCACTGATTAATCTTAATAGAATTTCAGAATGCTTGGAAGCCTTAAGTTTTGCAATTCAGATATCAAATAAATTTAAAATAAAAGCTAGAAGTAATAAGGCATTACATATTTTACAAAAAAATAATAAATTTTTAAAATTAATTAAATAGTATGCAAAAATTACCCTAACTGGTTAATTGCATTTTGAAATTTCTCGAGTGGTTGAGCACCAATGATTTTTATCAATTGCTTATCGTTAAAGATTAAAAATGATGGAGTAGCATTTATGCCAACTTGTTTAGCATAATTTTCGTTATCAATCACCTTTTGATAATGAGTATGTTGGTTTAGGCAATCGTCAAATTCTGTAATATTCAAATCCATAAAATTGGCAATGTCTAATAATAGACTTTCTGTAATCCAGCCTGTATTCTCACCCGCCCAATTACTAAATAGCATATTATGATATTCCCAATATTTGCCTTGATCATCAGCACAGTACGACGCTTCTGCCGCCAAAATTGAATCACGTCCATTTAATGGAAAATCTCTATAGACAAAACTGACTTTACCTGTATCAATATACTGCATCTTAATAGCGTTTAACGTGTTTTGATGAAATTTATGACAAAACGTGCATTGATAGTCACCAAATTCAACCATAGATACTGTTGCATCATCAAATCCATTTTTTGGTGAGCCATTGTTAGTTAGATATTTACTCGTTAATAGTACTTGATCATTCACAGGATCTACTACTAAGTCACTTACAACATACATTCCAAGAATTATTCCAACTACAATTGGAATCGAAATAAAATACAAACCTTTCAAGCGTTACATTGTTTTTAGTCTGTTATTAAATGAGTATTATTGATCGTGTATTTTTTCATCATAATAGATTTAAATATATTATAGAAATCAAAATTACATTGCCACAAGATCAAACACAAATTACAAGATCAGTTATTCCAAAACTAGGTATTGCAATTCTAGCAACTATTTGTGGAATAGGTCTATTTATTGTTGGTTTTGATCAAGGACATATTTTCAGTTTA
>CAYQPZ010000086.1:0-2989 GCA_964419505.1 uncultured Candidatus Nitrosopelagicus sp.
AGCATCTTGGCGTCACAAGAATCAAAGCTGATGACAGTATGAAACAGGTTGCACAGAGACGTGTTTTAGAACGTTATCCAAACATGAAACCTCTCGGTTCATATTTCCTTTACAAGGATGGACTGCATTACTGGTACGAAGTAATTCTGGCTGATCCTTCACATCCAAGAATAGTAAAAGACAAAGAGCTCAGAAAACGCGTTTTGTCAAGTGTTGCATAATGAAAGTCATTTTGATATCACTTTTAATATTATTAATTGCGGTTCCCTCGGCTTTTGCGGTTCCTCTAGCAGACAAAACAGGTATGAAATTTTCATTTCCTGTAACTGCTGATGATGGTATTTTCATTATTGAGGGTACTGGAAATTTTGATGCTAAGCGATTGGATTTTAATGCAGAAACCAAAGAAATTAATTTACAAATACAAAGCTCACTAGATTATAATCTCATGGAAATGGTCATTCCCAAAAACTTGTTAGAAGGAGATCAGTTAACCATCACGCTCACTTACATTCCAATATCCATACATTCATCACAAAATGCTGGAACAACGACATTGACCACTCCAAAAATAATACATTATGGAGGAAATACAATATTTCTAACGTTAGAATTTAGTGGTATTGGGACACATTATCTTTCTATATCTGGAATCGAGTCACCTAATTCCTATGAACTTGTGGATGAATTAGTATATGATACCAGTAATGTACATGTAGACAGCATCCAAGCTATTCCTAAACAAAATTCATTGATCATAACACTTTCAGAATATAGTGATGATGCGAAATTATCAATAACACTAGAGGATACCATTACTCCATTTGATGATGGAACATTTTTTGTTTTAGTAAATGACATATACAATGATTATATTTTTGAAGATGGAATTATGACCATAGAATTTGATTCAGAAGCAGACACAATTGAAATCATAGGCACTCATGTTGTACCAGAATTTGCAGAAATTGCACCGATTGTATTAGCAACCTCATTAATTGGTCTTATAGCTTTAAGACGGTATAAGAAACTAAACCAGTAATCACTCATTTAGTAATTTTTGTACCATTGATTCTAGGTTAGCGGTTGAACCAAACGATACATCACGTAAAATTCCTTTTCTATCTACTAGAATAGTTGATGGTGTTCCCTGCAACGAATACATTTCAAATGTTTCAGCAGTGAATTCCTTCGATTTGTAGTATTCTTTCACTCTGGCGTAAATTTGATTTTTATAATCATCGGGTTGAGATTCAAAATTAGGAATTTGTTGATTGATAAATGCCGTCATTTTTTCCATAGAAGGTTCTCCCCCTTCTTTTACTAGTGAATCCATTGCAACAGGATATGGAATTTTGAATTGTAGTTTTCCATCATCCAACTGACCGTACTGCGTTAGAGCCTGCTTTGTATCACCTACGACTTCTCCTGTTGTTAGCAACATCTCCAGATTTTCTAATGTATTTTTATCATAATCTTCAAAAGCAGTAGCCACGCCCATGACTGATAGTCCATCACCTTTGTATTTGTTGTAAATGTTAATGATTTCTGGAATAGAATGCATGAAGCATCCTGGACAATTTACTTGAAACACTTCAACTAATTTTACATTGTCTCCCTCTCTGTCAAAATTCGTATCCATACCCTGAACCCATTTTCCCAATTTGAGATTAGGTGCTTTTTCACCAATTACTGCCATAAAATCCTGATCTGTAATACTATTAAAAAGATAACGAACATTTCAAAAAAAGGAATTAAAAAGGGATTGAAAAAATGCTAAACATGGAAGTAGTACCACAGTCTAGAATTGACCTCTTTGCAGAGATGGAGTCACACTATGAAAAACAAGATACAGAATATTTTGTTAAATTATTAGATGATGATGATTATGTTGTTAGATGCAGGGCTACCTGTATTCTAGTAGACCTTGGTGGTGAGGACAAAGTGCAACATGTTGCCAAGGTTCTAAAGAATGACCCTAACGAACTTGTAAGACATGAAGCAGCGTTTTCTCTTGGTCAGATGTGTTATAGTAGTGGTATTGGACCTTTAGAAGATGCAACTGCTAATGATCCTAGCATGTTTGTTAGACATGAAGCGGCAGTAGCATTGGGTGTAGTTGGCTCAAAAAGTGGTTCTGATGTTTTAGAAAAAGCACTGAATGATCCTGAAGAGTCTGTTCGACATTCTGCAGTAGTCGCATTGTCTAACCTGGAATTTATGAACACTATTAGTAAGAATGAAAAGTTTGCGAAACTTACTGGTGGCTAAAGAGCAGAAACCACAGTACCATTTTGTGAGGGTTCAAATTTGTATATGTTTTCAACTGATGAATCTTCGAAGATTTCAGCATCATGAGTTATGATAATGAATTGCATTGAAGAGTTGCCTTCATTGATGTTTGTAAGTTGAGATAGCACATTAACAAGTGATTTCCTTCTTTCAGAATCTAAGTGTGTTGTAGGCTCGTCAAGTATCATGAAGTTGAGATTTGACGCACCAAGAAGATGAGCCATGCCCAATCTAAGCGCTAATGCGATACTGACTTTTTCTCCTCCACTGAGCGATTCGCGTTCAAGAGTGGTGTTTCTTGAATAGCATGCAATGTTTACATCACGTGTTTTTTCCGATAGAGATATTCTCTGAATTTTTGTATTTAACTTCTCCAAGTATTCTGAGGCTTTCATTGAGATAACTTCCAATGCCCATGATCGTAGACTTTTACCTACAGGACCATCACGGTTGTAAACAGAATTCTGTATCTCCTCAAGTTCTCCAACATAACCATGAACATGTTTGAGATCTTTTAATGTCGTTCCAAGTTTTTCAAGCTTCAAACTTATTTTTTTAATATTACCAGAAATCTCTCCACACTCTTGATCAATTTGGCTTAATTCATTTCTGTAATCATGTAGAGATTCTTTCATTTTCAGAAATGCTTCTTGATCAAATCCTTCTGTTGATTTTTCAAGTGATGCAATACTCCCAT
>CAYQPZ010000087.1:0-2891 GCA_964419505.1 uncultured Candidatus Nitrosopelagicus sp.
GCATTGAATTTAATTTCTTTGTCAGCTGATTTTGCAATGACGCCGATTGGTCTTTTCTGCTCATCAGTGATTACATCTGTTACATTTGTATCAACAAATAATTTTGTACCACTTTCTTGCGCTTGCTTCGCTAAATGCCTGTATGTCTTTCTAACATCTAACACTGCAGCCTTTGCTACATCATCAGATATTGTTACAGTGTTTGAAGGGGAACAAAACGAATAATTCTTAATCGGATTATAGCAATCCTCAGGTATTCCAAAACTTTGCGCATCTTTAACCCATGTAACGCCACTCGTCCTTACAGTCTCTGCTACAGAATTTTCCTTTTCTAACAACGCTACACTTGAACCGTTTCTTGCAGCTTCATGTGCTGCAGACGAGCCTGCAGGTCCAGCACCAACAATTACAATATCAAAATCAAGTTCTTCCAACATAAGAAATTCATCTGACGAATATTATAATCTAACATTTATCTAACTGTCGTTCAAATCTGAATCATGGCTGAGACAGACATTACAGCATTAGCGATATGGTGTGGAATAACAGCCATTGTTATGATCGTCACAGGGTTTGCTTATAGTGGATACAAGAGGAAGAAAAATGCGACGACTGCATCTTGAAAAAAAGGGCATAAGAGGACTAGCTATTGCTGAGAGCTTCAGACATGATTCACAAAAGTCTGTTCTAGCTGGAGTGATAGTGTCAAATGATTTTGTGATTGACGGATTTGTTTTGGGCGGTGCAACAATAAAGGGAGATGATGCAACAGATGAGATCATTTCCATGTATCAGAAGCTTGACCGTAATGACATTTCCTATTTGATGACATCTGGTCTTGTAATATCACTTTACAACATGGTTGACGTGAAAAAAATTTCTGACACCATAGACATTCCCGTCATTGGTGTAACATACAGTGACTCTGGAAGTTTGGATGAAACAATCAAGAAGCATTTTCCAGATGACTATGAAGAAAAATTATCCCAGTACAAAAAAATTGGAGACCGGGAAAAAATTTCACTGAAGACAGGTGATGATCTTTTTGTCAGACATGAAGGATGCACATCAACAGAGTGTAAACAGCTCTTAGATAGAATTACACCATCAGGTCCTGTTCCGGAACCACTCCGCATAGCACAGTTATTGGCTAAGACAATTCTCACGAATTGATTTTCTTGAGATATGCGAGAACTCCGGTATAGTCAATATCTGAAAATCCAGCTTCAATCGCGTTCTGATACACCTCGTCTGCACGCTCAGCCATGGGGAGATTTGCACCAAATGACTTTGCAGCGTCATTGATGGTTCCAAGATCCTTTTTCAAGTTTTTGAGCGTAAATGTTGGGTCAAAGTTATCCTGAATCATTTTGTGTGCCTTGCCCTCACTCATTCCAGTTTTGAAATAGGTAGAGTTTAAAATTTTGAGAAAGACTTCGGGATCAAATCCTGCCTTTCTTGTCAGTGTTATTCCTTCAGAGAGTGACAATGCAAGCATTGCAATCTGCAAGTTCATTGCAAGTTTTATCGAATGTGCAGTTCCTGCATCTCCTAAAAAGTAAGTTTGCTCTGCAATGGTAGCAAACGTTTCCTTGAATTTTTCAAAGATGTCTTTCTTTCCAGATATCATCATTACAAGTTTTCCATCTATTGCAACGTTTGGTCCTCCCATCACGGGAATTTCCAAAAAGTCTATGCCAGACGATTCAAATTTTTGTGAGATTTCCTTTGACGAGTTTGGGTTTATCGTACTCATGTCGGCAACAACCAAACCACCATGCTTTCCTGAAATAATTCCGTCTTCTCCAAAAGCAACTTGTGATACTGCATTTGCATCCCTTACTACCGTAATAACAAGATCAGAGTTTTCTGCAACCTCTTTTGGCGATTCAGCCAGAGTTGCACCAGCTTGTACAAGTTTTTCTGTCTTATCCTTTGTTCGATTAAAGACTGCCACGTCATAATTTGAATTTAAAAGATGTAATCCTACTGCCTCTCCAAGCATTCCAGTTCCGATTATTCCAACCTTGGTCATTTTCTTTCCTCGGCTATCAGCTTCCAGTCACTGCTTCCAAACCTTGGTGCTGTAAACTGTAAGTGTCCAATGACTCGGTCTCCCTTTCTTACCATTGCATAATCAGATTTTTTTGTACTGTAGATCTTTTCTTTTGCCTTGTAGCCACCTTCAATCACTTTTGCCTTGAATCTTTTACTTGCCTTTGCGATTAGACTTCTTGCAGCCTTTACATCTCCCATCCATGAAAACATCTCAAAGGTTCCAAAATTTTCAGTTGTAATTGTATATCCATAAAGCCTTGCCTCGAACTTGACCTTTCTTTTCTTTGCCTCCTCATTCATCCATGCGATTACCACCTCGGCATAGTCCTTTTCTGCCCCAAATGTCTCTGACTCGTTCATTGTTAGTGATTTTCTCTAATATTGTAAAAATGTAGCCAAACCATGCCTAGCCATACGGGAAAATTTTAAACGTTTCATAGATAGCGATCAGATCTTATGAAAATTAGAAAGAATCACATTCATTTATTCATCTTATTGTTTGCCGTATCCTCACTTCTTGTTCATTTTCCGTCTGAGGCGTTTGCTGAGGAAGGTGTAATTGCGACAATATCTGTAGGAAAGACCCCAAATAGTATAGCGTTTGATTCAGCAAACAATAGAATGTATGTTACAAACAGTGGTGGTACCTGGAATGAAAATAACCCATTAGCTGGTGACTCAATTTCAGTAATCAACACTCTCACTTACGAAGTTATAGAAACTGTTACTGCAGCCGGCGCCGGCGGTAACGGGAATACTCCCCATAGCATAGTGTTTGATCCTGTAAATAATAGAATGTATTATTCAATTGGTAACTGGCAGTATATAGAGAA
>CAYQPZ010000088.1:0-2667 GCA_964419505.1 uncultured Candidatus Nitrosopelagicus sp.
GCACCTGTTGCCGTCATAGCGACTGCGGCCATAAGTATTAGAGCATACTTATGGTTTCGAGATTTCATTGATCAAAATCGCTGGGTAAGGATATTTAACACTTAAGATATAAAATATCATCAAGATGTAAATTATTATATTTGAGTAGATTATGATAGTATCATAAAATGTATAAATTATGTCATTATATAGCCTCATTTCGGAGAAAGGAATCAGAGTAAATGACTAAAAAAAGATCAAAACTAGCCATATTTGACACATTCAAAACTAATCCACAAAAAATGACTGGTGAGGCTATCAGGCAGCGTGCTATAATCAAACACTTGGCAAATGCTACTAACTCAGCATCAAAAACTAGAACCGCAATTTCTCAAAGTATTGCTGAAGAGAACAATATTTTGTGGAAAAACATCTACTCTGGGATCTTCCGTGATCTTGATGAAATCTTGATTCCTCTAAGAATAGTAGAAGAGGAAGGTAGACTTCCTCTAAAGAGGGGACCAAAGGCGTTACAGGAAAGTGGTATGCCATATTATCATCTTACAAAAAGGGGACTTCTCGTTGCATTATCGATTTTAGAGACTGATGATGGAAGATCTATGCTGGATGAGTTTTTTGCAGGCGAATATTATGATACAGAGGAGGTACCTATACAAGAAATGATTGTAAAATTGCAGAAAACTGCACCAAAGTTCACCTTCTCACTATTTGAAAAATATACAAAAGCATATTGTGATGGAAAGGTATCAGATCTTCTGCCATTCAATATCTTAAACTTGAAAAAGGCATCAGATAACTCATCTCATATACAAATGGAGTTATTGGAGGGGTTCTCAAAGATGTCAACTTCTGAACGCAATGATTCGCTAGATTTTCTCAGAAAAATAGAATGACCAAATCTGATTTTCTAAACACTTAAAATTAGTTTATAAACGAAAAAAGCTAAATGGGTTCCGGAGGATCACAAAAAATTTTTAGTACTGTTAAATCGTTTAGTCAAAAAGGCAAACTTTTATCCAGAGCCGATCTGCAGACTTTGGCAGAATCACGAGATTTAGATGAATTAGTTACAAGGATAAAAAATACAAAGTACCTAGATGCGGTTTCTAGTGTTACAAAACCATATACTGCTGAAAAACTAGAAGTTGCATTACGTGTCCACTTGGCAAATGTACAATATTCAATTGTAAAGTCTTCAGGTAATGCAAAAGTCCTAGACGCATATTTTCAAAAATTCCTCATAAATGATTTGAAGTTGATTCTGAAAGGAAAAGCAATTGGAAGATCTCAAGAGGAGATAGAATCGTATATCAACTTACATGCTGAGGAACTAGCAAAACAAAGAGATAATATTGTAAAAGCATTGATTGCAAAAGATCTCGAAGAAGCGGTTTCAAATCTTGGTTCAACTCCATATTCGGGGGAAATTGCCAAGGCGGTCACGCTCTACAATGATACAAAAAACATACAGATTTTTGATACATATTTTGATAAAATTTTGTACGAAAGTCTAAGTAGTGGGATAAGAAATTCTGGAGATCAAGATGTCAGACATATCTTTGGAATGGAAATTGACTTTTACAACGTAATGAGTGTAATTAGAGGAAAGTTCTGGGGTCTTGATGATCAGCAGATTGAAGATTTGTTAGTTACCCCATCTGTAAGTACGCCGAAACATCTTCTAGATAGAATGACGGCAGCTGAAAGTGTTAACGATGCACTAGATGAACTCTCAAGTACTAGATACAAAGATTTGATTCCTGAAGAAGAAGATGAAGTTGAGGCTATCTCAAAATTTGAGCATTCGCTAGAAATGGAAATTTACAAATCCATAAACAGTTCGTTTTCTAAAATGTTCAGTTTTGCAACTACTGTTGCAATATCAAAACTAATTGCATATGAAGTGAGAAACATTGGAGCAATTGCATTTGCTGTAGAACAGAAAATTCCAATTGAAACTACAATGTCAAAATTGATTATCTCAGAAGAATAAGAAAAAGTCTGTTTTACCCTCGATTTGTGCCTACACTCTCTCATAAGCAACTTTAAAACACCCAGCTTGTTCATCTGATCCTATCATGTTGGGAGATCGCGATTTTAGAACAACTATCAAAAATTCTATTGAAGCCGTTGGAAGGGAATTAGATTATAAAATAGATTTGGAGGACTTTGGTAAAATACATGTATCTGAGGTCACAAGATGCATCAGACGTTCTTTTTATGATCGACTGGATGGTTTAGAACCACAACGCTCTCGTTTCTCAGACCTATTAGGTGGCATGTTTAGAAAGTTGGAATATGGCTCAAAACCCGCTCAATATTCTCTGGATAATCTGAAATTGGAAGGTCAGGCAGACATGATTGCTGATGACATTGTGATGATATTCAAATCAGTTGATGTGTTTCCTGATGATCCTTTTGCAAAAGATATTTTGTACATGAATGCCTGTATGTGGATTTATGATAAAATTGATGGAGTTATCATTTACATTAATAGTAAAGGCAAGGAGACATCATTTTCTGTAACCAGGGATAAGAAAATGTTTGAAGAAACCGTTCGTCGTGTTAGAACATTTGAGGCTCTCTTAAAAGAAAAAAAGACACCGATTGTGGAACCATCAATTGAATGTTCAACTTGTCAGTATTATGAGAGATGTTTTGTGCATA
>CAYQPZ010000089.1:0-2630 GCA_964419505.1 uncultured Candidatus Nitrosopelagicus sp.
TGTTTTCAATTTCTTCAACTGTCTCGACTTCAAGCGTCTCTTCTGAAGTGTCTTCAAAATTTACTTGTGAGATAGCAGCGATTATGGCTATGATAGTTATTCCAGGAATGATTACGATTTTCTTATTCACACTTTTGGTCTTCCACGTTTCTTTATGTTTCTTGGTTATCTCATAATCACCATGTACTTCTTAAGGATAGGCAAAGCAAGAAAACAAAAATGCCACCTAAAGGAGCAAATCTCTTAGAGTACAGCGACGAAGGGCGGGATATTCTTTCAAAATTATCTAGTGCCCCACTTGAAGGATTTGCAACACATGCTGTTGATGCAAGTATCAGTGAATTTATGAAAGATGCAACAACATCTGTAGAAAAAGGTCACCTGTATCTTTTATGGCACTTGATCAATGTTGAAGAATCTCTTGAAGATGTTGCAGAAAATGCAATAATTGATGGAGGATATGACGAAGGAATTGATGCGTATTTGGTAGATCATGAAGAAAAAAGAATAAGATTATTTCAATCAAAATATGGTATATCACACTCTATTGGAGAAATTGATCAATTCGTTCAAGATGTAGAGAGATTAAAAGAAAAAGAACAGTCTAAACTAAAGCGGGATGAGTTACAATATCTTTGGAAATATCTTAATGATAAGAGGATGGGAGTGGAACTGGTATACATCACTGATCAGTTTGTTGATGACTATCAAAATAACAAAGTCAGAGTCATGGGTAGAAATCAGGTCTATCAAACCCTCTGGAACCGCATCAAAAAGCCAGCAAAAGGTCAAAATGCAAGTTTAAGAATTCTCAAAACTCCACTTGAACACAAAAATTCAAAAGTTTGTGTGGTTTCTGCATTTGATTTAGCAGAAATGGTAGAAAAAAATGAACATTATATTTTTGAATCAAATATTAGAAAACATCTGGGTGGAAAGGGTTCTATCAATAAAAAAATCTCAAAAACACTTGAGGATGATCCACATAATTTCTTCGAATGGAATAATGGAATTACAATTACAGTAGATGATGTTTCAATAAAAAACGATGAATTGCATCTAAAAGGAGCACAAATAGTAAATGGTGCACAAACATCTAAGAGTATTTTGGATAAGAAAAAGAAAGCTAATAGTTTAGATGCAGAAGTTTTAGTAACTGTAATCAAAACCAAGGATGAAGAATACCAAAGGCGTATTACAAAATACAGAAATTCTCAGAATGCAATTAAAGGTAAAGATTACGTGTCATTACAAGATTATTTCATATCAATCCATCATATGTTAGAAAGAATTGATTATTTCTTTGAACATCAACAAGGTTCATGGTTGAATCTTTCCTCATCTGATAAGATGAGATACCATGGTAATGATGTCTACAATCAATACCTTCCAAATACAAAAGATAGATGTAGAATCAAGGATGATTCTGCAATTGCATCGTTTGTATCATATTTTGAGCAAAAACCAAATGAAGTCTATGGTGGAATTGGAAAATATCTTCCAACTGGTGCAAAATATGAGACTGTATTCAATGACGAGTTAGAATGTGATTATAGATATTTCCTGTTTCCACATTTGATTCGTGAATATGCTAAGAATGAACTAGAATATGACAGAAAAAACACTCAACATAAAAACAAAAGATACGCTCAAAGTCTGTTTGTGGCAGTCACTGCAAGGATAATTCATAAAAATATCCTAGAAAAAAATGATGATTTTAAGAATGATGTTAAGGAATTAGAGACAATTATGCAGAATTTTGGATTATGCAAAAAAGTTCTAGTGATAGCAGACAGAGTAGTTACAAAATTCCTTGAGGATTCGGCAGTAGAAGCAAAAATAGAGGAATCCAATACTGCTCACAACTTCTTTTCAAACCAAGTTTATGGTAATGATATGCTCAAAATAATAGATAGAAAGATCAGACAAGAACAAAACGAAATAGATTATGTTAGAAAAATAATTTCTGGTATTTAGTAATTAAATATAGTAACAATCCGGCCAGTGTAAAATCTTGCAGGAGGTTACATTGACCAGACCATTACCGATCATAGTAGATAATAGTAGTATTTACGTCATTTTTTCTGCAAATGATTTTATATCCAAATCTGTTCGTTGAAATTGTATGGCTAAATGTACACAATGTAATCAAGACGTTGGAGAAACACCTTACAACCCAATGGAAGAATGGAAATTGGAATCACCATTATGTGGTAAATGTTATTCAAGTAAATTAGAAGAATTTTATCCAGGAAATCATGTTAGACTGAATCGCATGGATGAAGACGAGAAAAAGAGAAATTTAAGAGATTAATCAGTTTTAGAATATTTATTTCTGTTAAGACAATTCCATGCTAATGCATCATCTTTTACATCATCTTCAGACAAAAATTTGATGTTTGTTACAACTTTTTTCTTTTTTAGTATGTTTAACTGAAAAGTGGCAAAATTTGTACAATCACAGACTTCATAGAGACAAGAGTGTGAATCCACATTATGATCGTCTTTTCGATGTCCACAATCGCATAATGCATCATTTTTTACCTCATCAACGGTTTTTGTAGAATAAATTCCAAATCTCATGTATGCACTTCCTTGATGACCTTTCTTGAATCGTTCATAATTTGCAG
>CAYQPZ010000090.1:0-2543 GCA_964419505.1 uncultured Candidatus Nitrosopelagicus sp.
TTACCATCTCTAATCTCTCTTAGGAATTGTACCTGTGGTGCCATCTCTGAACCGTAGGCTGCAGTTGCGATTAGACAGCCACCGCCTTCTTCATCTGTGGATGGTTGTTGGGTAATTGATACTGGGACTGTGTCTTTTGATAAAATTTCAAAAGACTCAACAGTGTCAGAGAGATGCTGTGCCGCCTTATCTATTATGGTTATGTTGTCTGTGGCTATAGCAAAAGTATACAGTTTTTTAGAATCATAAATCATGGTTTCAAGAAAAACCACATCAAGATTTTTGCCACCTTGTACAAAACCACCTTGTGCTATCAGATTATAGGAGTCTCTGTCATTAATTTTGGAGACTGTTCTGGACTTTATTATCAATGCTTCATTTTCAAGAACTGATCTTAGACTTTCCAATTTTGCTTCAATTGCTTCTTCAAACGTCATTCCGTTTGTGTCTCTAATGGTTACTGATAGTGCCATAGGTATGGTTCCTGTCGTGGGTCCAAGCGCAACAACATCTGGTGAGTTTTGACTTGTTTTTGGTGGTTCTTGTAGTGACCAACCAGAAGGTACATCAAATTCTACTCCAAGACGCTCACTACGATAATGGCTTTGAAGGACTTGGGTGTTGATCCCTGGTGTTGTGGCTGAAGATCCATCTATACGCTCAGGTTCTGGTAATGTTGGTAAATTACTCATTTGTGAACGTGCCATGATTTCTGTATTAGTAATTCTTGCCTGGTGAGTGTTTTTTGGTCTATCGTTATCTTCTGTGGTAAGATTTGCAATTCTGTCAAGTGTTGTAAAACTCTCTTCTCCAATAATTCTACCAAAAACAGTGTATTGCCCATCAAGGAAATTAGAATCTTTATGAACAATAAAGAATTGGGAGCCTGCACTGTTTGGATCTTGTGATCTAGCCATTGAGACCATTCCACGATTGTGTTTGAGAGTGTTAAATTCAGCATCAATACTGTAGTCTGGACCTCCAGTACCCCACTGTGATTTTGGTGCTTGAATCTCGCCTCCATAAACACCATCAGGATTTGTAAGTGTATCTTGGAAATTGACAAGTTTTGCTAAAGGATCACCAGTCTGAATCATAAAATCCTTGATAATTCTATGAAATATTACATCATCATAAAATCCAGAGTCCACTAATGTGAGAAAATTTTCTACGTGGTTTGGTGCATCATATGGAAAAAACTCAATTGATAAATCGCCAGAACTAGTTTCGATCAAGACCAATATGTCAGAATTATCGAGTCTATCAAGAATGTTGGCTTGCGCAAATACGATAGGTATGCATGAAACAAGCATAACACCAAAAATTAAACCAAATATCGTTTTTCTCATAATCAGGTGTTTTTTGGCTTAAATAAAAACCAGATCAGGTATTAATTTTTAATGAGTGACAAAAGTAACAAATCATGGATGAAAATGAAAAAATTCATGGACATCTAGTTTCGGTTTGGAGAGAATCTAATGCATTTTTTTCGATTGGAGGAAAAGAGGGAATGTTGTTTTTAACTGATAATCATTTGTTGTTTATTAGACGTACTGAAAGAATGAAAAAGTGGTGGAAGGCGGCAGTGACAAGACAAGTAGTCACACTACACCAAAATGATAATGTTATGATTAGACATGATGGATATGATGAGGAAGATCTCAAGATCGATTTGGAGGAAAAAAGTAAGTATGTTGATGAAGTGACTTTTAATAATATTCTAGAGATTGGGGTTGAAGAAAAACGGTGGGGAAGCCTACTAAAAACAAAGGTGATTGATGGAGAAAAAACCAAAGAATATCAGTATTCTATAGTTCGTGATTGGGTTCAATATCCACTAAAAGATCCTACATCATTCCTTAAGGTAAACTGGGATCCTTTCGTTGAATTTGTTAAATCGAGGCAAATCATCAAAGAGTAGAATTGAATAGAGTTTACGCTGTCGGTGTTGGTCCTGGTTCGCCTAATTTTGTTCCAAATATCATAAAAGATGTTATTTCAAAATGTGATGTTGTTATTGGTTATGGATACACGCTGAAGACTATTGAGAGTTTTCTTAATGGTCAACAAAAAATTGAGGTGACTATGAAGAACCAGGAAGAGACATATCAAAAAATTGCTGCTGAAGATAATCATACCATATTAGTTCCGTTTACAGGAGATGTAAATTTCTCAGAGTCTGAGGTTGTAGACAGGTTAATTGAAGTTTTTGATGAAGTGGAAATAATTCCCGGTATTAGCTCTATTCAGGTTGCTGCTGCAAAAGCGAGGGTTCCAATTGACAAGTCTAAGGTAATCACAATGCATGTCACAACACCCATAGAGGAAAAGAAGTTGGAGCTTCAAAAGGCGTTAATTGATGGATTTAGTGTAATTTTAATTCCTAGACCATGGCCAAAAATTCCTGAAAAACACTTCATGCCTTCTGAAATTGCAAAATATTTGAAAAATAATGGATTTGAGACAACGAAGATGAAAGTGCATGTGTTTGAGGCAGTGACCACTGAAAATGAGACTGCGTTTGAGGGTATGGTGAGTGAGTT
>CAYQPZ010000091.1:0-2434 GCA_964419505.1 uncultured Candidatus Nitrosopelagicus sp.
CTAAAGTTGAACCAGCTGATGCAGATGGAATGATAGGAGTATGGAAGGGCGTTTCAAAAATTGATGTATTTGAAATTAAAATCTAACATGTATTAAACCAAGATTATAGTAAACTAAAATTTTATTCTTCACGCCAGCGTCTTATTATTAAAAATGCAAGTACTGAGCCAACTATACCAGCCAATATAATAAAATCTGTAAAAAACATGTTATCCATTTAATCCACCAAAATTTTGTAAAAGATTATTTTATCTTGTATCATTTTGATCAGATTCATTTGGCCCATCACGTGTATCAAAAGATCTATCCGGTCCCACCATGTCTTCTGGTTTTACATCTTGATCCCACCTACCTTTTATTCCCCTTGCTAACGAAACTATGCCACATGTGATCAATAATGCAACAATTCCAAAAATAATCATCTTGTTTTGAGATGCGATATCACAATCAATTTCTGTTGGTGGTCCATCAACATGATATTCGTAACATTCGTTAAATTCTTCTTGAACGGCAATCTCATCAAATTGAGCACCAAAAACTGATAGAATGATAATTCCTGTAAAAATTAAAGCAGCGCCTATTATAATAAAACGCATATCGCTCATGAACTAAATCGGAAATTTGGATATTTTAGGCTATTTAATATACAGTTTTAGCGTAAATGTTTTAACATATTTAAAATTGTAATTTCAGATTTAATTATGGTATTTGGTTGGGGTAAGAAAAAACCCGAAGAACAGGAACCAGATGTGGCTCCACAGAAAAAACAAATTTTACTCTCTGATGTATCGAACATTGTTAATGAAATACGTTCAATTCGAACAAAAACAATAACTGCTGAGACCAAAACATTTCGAAATAAAATCAAGTCAAGTTGTGAGACAATTCTACACATTGCAATAGATCTAGAACGCGATACACTCAAAGTCGATGATATGGATATACATCTAAGAAGGTTGGTTGAGCGTGGGAAAAAAGAGGTCATATCTATTATCAAAAGAGAATCAATTGTTGAATTACCAGAAATAAATTCCTATGAAGACGTGAAAGATTTTAACGCAATAGCTGGCAGAATGTTAAAGAAAATCGGTGATGCATTAGGAAGACATTCCATACCTATCAATGTATTTGCAAAGAAATACGCTAGTAAATTAAAGGATGATCTTAAAACTATGACTGATAGGAATGATGAAATTACTACCATAATTGCAAATCATAATGAATTAGAAACTAAAATTGAACAGATTTTGAATACAATGAGTAAGATACAGCAAGCAAAAAAATTAATTATTGATTTAGATGAAGAACAAAAACTTACTAAGAAATCTATCGATGATCTTGTTACGGCAATGGAACATGATGAAAAACAGATTGCTGACATAAAAAATAGTAGTAAATATGCGGAATTTTTACAAATAAGTGAAAGCCTAGATTCTCTATCATCTGAAAAGAATAAAATTAAGAATGAAATTGAACATCAGTTTACTAAAATTTCAAGACCACTAAACAAATATGTTTATGTTTCCTCACTTGATAAGCCACAAAAAAAACTGTTAACAAATTTAATTGATAATCCATATGATGTATTAATTGACGCTAACAAACGGGATATTGTTCAAATATTAGAATCTACACAGAAGGGAGTACAATCTGGTTCGGTGTCTGTTAAGAATACTGATAAATCATTATCACAAATTAGGGAAACACTTTCACTTCTTACAACATTTATTGAAAAAATTTCTTCATTTAATTATACTAAAAATGATATAGAAAGTAAGTTATCTGCATTTAACACTGAAGAATTAATACAGAAAGAATCTTCTTTTAATAGGCACAAAATTGACAAATCAGCTTTGGAATCTAAATCCAAAACTATAGAGATAGAGATGGAGAATACAATTAAACTTGTTCCTAAGCATGTTAAATCTGTAGAATCTGTTTTAAATCAAATTTCTGCTGTGCAATATATGATAGCAATGGAGCAATGAATTGGAATTAAAAAAGAAAAAACTTGAACGTAAAGTATCACTAACTAAGGAAACAAGAGATGGTATCTTGTCTTTTTGTAAAATGAATCATCCTGACGAATGTATTCTGATTTTACGTGGGGAATCAAAACATGGTGATGTATTCATAAATGGGTTGGTAGTACCTCCATTTTCCGAAACCGGTGCAGACTTTGCTGGGTTTCCTAATAACCCATTACCATTAGATCTTAGTTATGTTGGTATAGTTCATTCTCATCCTGTTGGTTCAGCTGAACCTTCTCTAACTGATCTAAATAACTACTTTGGTGTTGTGTCAATGATTGTAAAATCACCTTATGAGGATGATGACATATTTGCTTGGGATAGTGATGGAAAAGAAATTCCATTTGTTGTTGTTTAACATTAATAGATTGTAGAATTAAGAGTGCAAAAATTCTGACAAACCT
>CAYQPZ010000092.1:0-2410 GCA_964419505.1 uncultured Candidatus Nitrosopelagicus sp.
TACTGATGCATCTCTTGCTGATACACTATACATTAGTGTGGTTATGAAAGGAACATGTACTATTATTGAAGACAAGGAAGAAAAAACATTAGCACTAAATGGTCTAATGAAAAAATATCAGCCTGAAGGTGGTTATGAACCAATGAATCCAAAAATGGAAGTACTAAACGAAGTCGCAGTAATCAAAATAATTCCAAACATAATGCGTGGTAAATACAAAATTGGTCAAACTTTGAAGCATGAAGAAAAATTAGAGTTGGCGGAAAATATCCTTAAACATAATTCTAAAACAGCAAGAAATACACTAGAAATAATGGGTTTTTCAGTCGTAAATGGTAAAACAAAACTAGAGAAAAATATAGAATGGTAATTTCATATCAATTTTTATAAACATTTCATGGACAAAATAATCAAATGTCAGATTCTACAATTGATGATGCACTACGTCTATTAGAAGTTGGTAAAGGGAATGTAGATAGATTAAAACAGATTATTGAGACATTTGAAACACGAAGTCTTGTTTCAATCCAAGATAGAAAGTATGTGGAAGCTTTAGTTCAACAATATCTTACACCTAGACACAGAATCAGAATAAAAAAAATTGAGCCTGTTAAAAAAGAACAAACTAGCATTCCAAGAACACTAAAATCAACTAAACCAGAGTTTGCGTTTGAAAAAGATAGTGAAAAATCAGCAACAAGTGTAAAAGATGAAAAATCAGAGTTTGATGTGACCAACAAAAAAATCTGTTTAGAGTGTGGGCATGAAAATTCTGACAGAAACAACTTTTGTGAAAAGTGTGGTTCGCTAATTATCAAGCCAGAAAAAATTACTTCATCCTTTGTAGGACTTGATGCACAATCTAAAATCTCAAAGGAAAATGAAAGTGATTTTGAAAAATATGAAAGAGAATATCTAGAAAGACAACAAGGAAAGAAAGATGAATCATCAAACGAAGCAGAGGTTGTATCAGAATCTGTTGAATATATTGAAGCGCGACCAAATAAAATCAAGAAAACTGATAAGAAACTTGTTGGAATTGCAGCTGGAATAATCGCGGTAATAATTATTACTGGTGGTGCTGTACTTATGACCGATGATATAGATTTTTCATCAACATCAAAAATAGAAGAACGCATAACATGTGATAATAAACCATTACTAGTATCAACAACCAAAATACCTAATTTCCCTAACCCGGAAAAAGACTTACAGTATTACCTAGATCGATACAATAATGAACCAAAATACAAGGATTGGTTTGATAGAAACTTCCCTGACCAAACCATACAAGACGTATTAGTTGTTAAAACATCTGGATCCAATCCAACCAAAATACCTAATTTCCCTGACCCGGAAAAAGACTTACAGTATTACCTAGATCGATACAATAATGAACAAAACTACAAGGATTGGTTTGATAGAAACTTCCCTGACCAAACCATACAAGACGTAATCTGCTAATTTGTGCAAATTATTTTCCCCAAATCTCCTTTAAGATATTCTGTAATATATACAGAAAACTCAGAAAATTGAACTAGAAAAATTCAGGTTCCCACCTTAATACCATCAGAACAAATTGAACGTAATGTTTCAATTGCTGATAGTATGGCAAGTCTACTTGTTTTAGGATTAGTTGGGTCTGGAACATTTTCAACTATAGTAGAAATTTTTCCAAATCTTCCTTTTGATTCAATCTGATGTATGTTTTTGTCGATATTAGGATCTGCAACTATCTTCACTATGGTTTCATGACTTCCTAAACCAGCTAAACTTAGTAATGCTGAGACGTTAACGTTTTTTGGAAAAAGTCTTACAGCCTCACTTGCTGTTCCCTCAAATATTGTAGTTGCATCAGAAACACTATCAAGGTCAATATCTGATGTTTCAAAAAATTTTGCGCCTTTTAGTGATCTGGGATGCTTGATTGTAGTTATGGTGACAGATTCTAATTCATCTCTTACAGATTTGATTGCATCTAAGCCTGATATAGCTCCTGATGGAAGATAAACAGTTTTTTTAAATTCCTTACATGCATCTGATATTATCTCAAACACTGATTCATCTAGAAGTGCACCGGCACTCATAATCATCAAATCTTTTCTATTCTGTAAAATGCTCAATGCGTTATCACTCACAGCCTGCTGTGATGCTGCCTCAACCACCAAATCTAAAGGATTTGAAGATAATAGATGAGCGTTTTCAACTATGATTGGTCTTTGTTTTAATTTTGTGACAAGCGTTTCAGCAGCTGCCTTGTTAGTGTCAAAAATATGAGTTAGATTTGCTGGAATTATTCCAGTATCAATTGCTATTGCAATCTGTGTTCCTATTGCACCACATCCTAGTAGGCCTATACGTTTCAATTTTCAGGTAATACTGAGGAATGATGTGAGATGATTTTCCACTC
>CAYQPZ010000093.1:0-2255 GCA_964419505.1 uncultured Candidatus Nitrosopelagicus sp.
AAGGAATTCCAGATTGGATAAAAAACAATGCTGGATGGTGGGCTGATGGACAGATTAATGATGATACTTTCGTACAAGGAATTCAGTTCTTGATAAACGCTGGAATTATTGTAGTTAATAATAATTAAAAAAATTATTCAAATTCAGAAACATATGTAGGAATATCACTATCTAGATGCGATTCTTTACAGGTACATTGCTCTGATGATTCTCCACAATCAAAACAAACCAACAGATTTCCTCTTTTGTAGTCATACAATGCCATTTTAATTCGGTATGAAATACTATCAGAATTAGTATTTAATGTTAATTAGGAGTATAGCCTACGTTGTACTGTTTAGATTCCGTCTTTGTTTAGGATGAGACCCAATATAGCAGCGCGTGTAAATTTTCCATATTCCGCTTGTTGGAAGTATCGTGCTTGTTGCATAGAATCAACATCTGTTGAAATCTCATCTATGCGTGGAAGTGGATGTAAAATTATTGCATCATCTTTCATCTTCTTTACAACATCGTGTCCTATCACATAACTTCCTTTAACTTTCATGTACTCTTCTTCATCAGGAAATCTTTCTTTTTGCACTCTTGTTACATAAAGAACATCAAGATCTTCTATATATTCATCAAGATTTTCAGATTCTGTGTATGATAGTTCTTTTTTAATATCATATGTAGAATCGGTGCGAATTTTTAATGCTTCAGGTGATATTAGATGAACATCCACATCATAGTTTCGCAATCCGTAAAGTAAGGAGTAAATTGTTCTACCATACTTCAAGTCACCAGTAATCCCAATTTTTAATCCATCAATTTTTTTTAATTCTTTTTTTATTGTAAACAAGTCTTGTATGGCTTGTGTTGGATGCTCTTCTGTACCACTGCCAGCATTGATCAATGGTTTTTCTGAAATCTCAGCAGCAAATCTACTAGAACCATCCAATGTATGTCGCAAAACTAATGCATCAGTATATCCTGACATTATTTTTACAGTGTCTGCTAAACTTTCGCCCTTTTGTATTGAGGAAGATTGTATATCAGCTATTCCAAAAGATGTTCCGCCAATCAATGCCATTGCTGATTGAAAACTTAATCTTGTTCTAGTGCTTGGTTCAAAAAACAAATATCCTAGTGATTTACCTCTGGCAATCTCCCTTCGATGTGTTGGGTCCATCTCAATAATCTTATTTGTTGAATCATAGATTGATTCAAGATTTTCTTTGGTTAGATCACGAATAGATATAATATCTTTGTTGAAAAATTCGTTCATCCTTTGAACATTTTATAGAGGCAGATATACAAACTATACTATGGAGCAATCTGACCTACTAGTCAGGCGTATTCGTGATGGAACTGTGATTGACCACATTAACGAAGGAAGCGGTCTCAAAGTGTTAGAAGCCTTAGGGATTGATGGTAGTAGAGGAAATGTAATTACAATTGCACTCAACATGCCTAGTGGCAAATTAAACAAGAAAGATATGATAAAAGTTGAAGGTAGATTCCTAGAAGATGATGATACCAATAAACTGGCAGTAATTGCACCTGCATCAACTGTTAATATTATCAAAGACTACAAACTTGTTGAAAAACGTCGTGTAGCACTTCCAAATGAGATAGACAGGATTTTCAGATGCTCTAATCCCGATTGTATATCAAACAGTACTGAGCATATTGATTCAATAATGGATGTAATCGATAAGGAAAAACTTGTTCTAAAATGCAGATATTGTAATCGAATACTTAATGTAAATGAGATAAAATATCAATAGATTATTTTTTCTTAGATTTTTTCTTTTCAGCTATAGGTTCTGCTTCAGATTTGAATTGGTTTTCAGTGAATCTTCGCAATGAACCAAATGGCTTGAATCCTCTACCGTTACCACGGTAAAACTTGGAAAAGTATTCAACATAGACCAATCTTGCTCCCTGAATTCCTGGTTCAAATACTCCAATGATGATGTTGAACAAGTGTCCTATGAATAATATCATTGTACCAAGAATAACTAATGGAATTCCTATGTTAATTGATTTTAAGAAAACATAGTCAATTGTATGAGCAAGTATAACAGATGCGAGTAAAATACCAACCAGTCTTGTGTAAGAAAGAATATGACTGATGATTGTTGCTACTTCCATTAATGCCATAACTTTCATAGGTCCCTTACTCTTATCACACGCAACCATTAACGCGATGCCTCCGAAGATTAATGCATAATACATGTATGCTATTGGATTAACTTCAACCAGTCTATCCC
>CAYQPZ010000094.1:0-2154 GCA_964419505.1 uncultured Candidatus Nitrosopelagicus sp.
CTTGGCTGCAAAAGCCCAAGTGCAGTTTTTTTCCGCTCTGCAAGTCTTCTAACCAGTAGTAAAAAGATCAAAATATCAGAACGAAACTAATATCCTCTAGAATTTCTGTCTGGTTTATCGATATTTGGATTTCTAAATCCATGTTTTTCCATCATATGATTTAAAAATCGTATATCATCAGAAAGGTGTTCACCACATACTGAACAGGTTGGCATAATAATACTATTTTAGATATGTATTTTTGTGTTTTTTGTAGTCATTTATCTACCTCTATGTTTGACATTTTATATGAAAAAACTTGCAATAGTATTATTAGGTTTTATCTCTGCAACATTAATAGCTGGCTCTGTTCAATTTGTGGCTGCAGATCATTTGGAACCGGGCATTGGAATTTATAAAAATGATGAACATGATGTAAACCTCATTTCAACTAAGGATTCAAAATATCAGGTATACCTGCAAATAGAAGTTCGAAATGAACATGGGCAGTTGATTAGTATTTCAGAAAATAGTATTGGTAAACATATCCCACATGAAATAACTGATATGACATTCAATGAAAAGTTAGGTAAAAAGGAAATCATCACTATTGATAACATAAAATATGAAAAAGCTGGGTATAGGGGAACACTTGATACAAAACAGATGTTAGGCGACATTTCTGAAACACCACATTTTATGGGATTATGGAAATTTGAAATATGTGGAGAAATACATGGACATGGGTATAGATGTATACCTATTTTCCAAGCTAACACTTCACAAGTATCTATAACAGAAGAAGATATTGTCACCGCTCAATGGACAGTTTTAAGAGTTATGGACTAATTTTTTTGAAAAGAACATCCCTACGCCAATTGAAAAGAAGACTAGTAATGGAATAAACCTATAGGGTAAAATTTCATAATGATAAGTAAACGATACCAATATTGGACTTGTTATTATGGTTCCGAAAATTAGAATTAAAATAGAATCAGCATGTTTCAATTTATTTTTTGAAAGAAAAACCAAACCAACTGTAACCGGTAGTAATGCCATTATGAAAAAAAGATCAAATCTTAACTGGGCAGTAATTACCTGAAATCCTAAAATAAATTTGCTAGAATTGATTTCTATTACATCAGGATATATTGTTTCACCCACAAAAACTAGAGCAATGGAAATAGATACCACTATAACATATGAAATTAAGATTGCAATTTTTGTTCTTCTAGATATTTGTGATCTATACGTAGTAAATAGTGTCATTAGGAAAAATGGTGCAACATACGCTTTAGTATAAAATGCGATAATGTAAAACACAGGTGATAGAAACCACTTTTTTTCTATCGCATATAGTGAAATCAAGAAGAACAAGACCCAGAAATTTTCATAGACTGCAATAGTATCAAATTTTAGGAATGTGTAACATTGTAATAGCACAATTACAGCAATAATTCCTGCAAATCGCTTTTGGCAAAACTGGACTGTGATTAAATAAGTAAAAACTACTACCAAAATACTAGCTATGAACGGTAGGAGCTTAATGTTTTGGAATACATTAAGTGATGCATCAAGCAAAAACATCCTAACATATCTGTCATTTTGTTCTTGGATGTAAACATCGTCAGATTGACCAAATGGCCAGATTTCTAATGCTGGTAATAATACAGCGTGATAATCAGCCCAATCCTTACCTTCATCAAGAAAAAGATCTGGTGTGGATAACCCAACGTACACCACTAAAATAATAGCCAAAAGTATTAGAGATGCTTTTTTTGGTATTTCAAATGTACGAATTTTTTCAATTACATCATACACCTGAGAAGGGATTTTTTTCTTATAATACGCAATGCCAAAACTGAATATTACAACATTACTTACAATAAGAAAAGTTGATTGGTAACCAGGCTCAAATGGGTCTAGATTTTCTGTAAACATGCCAAAATATGACGAAAATAATGCAGGAAAGATTGTAGGTGTGAGAGTAAGTAGTACAACTACAAGAGTACAAAAAAAGATCACATAAGATACTTTTTGAGAATTTTCTAAATCGCTCATTTATGATGTTGTTGGTTTATACTAATTAAATTATTTTAATGAGGATAAACTAGATTTTCTGAAAACCACTTATCTATGTCTGGACTTGAGGTTTTATATGAAAAAATTCACAAT
>CAYQPZ010000095.1:0-2086 GCA_964419505.1 uncultured Candidatus Nitrosopelagicus sp.
ACCCCCGCAGTGTGAGTGCGGTATCCAAACCAAGCTAGACGACGGATCCAAATTTAATTTGAAATTACATTATTTAGGCGTTAGACAAATTACAAAAGGTATACAAACTGTAGAAGTCAAGAAGTGTTATGCACTTCCAACAAAATCATGGCGCTGGTGCTACGTTCACAAGGATTACTATTAGGATTGAAAATGAAAAAAAATGATAACGGTAAATGGAACCTAGACGATCTAGTCAAAAATCCGTCAAAGCAAATCTTTGATAAAAAGATCAAAGAGATTGAGAAAGACGCAACCCAATTTGAAAAACAAAAGAAGACACTAAATCCATCTATCACGTCATCAAAATTCCTTAAGATGCTACACCAAATTGAAAAAATCTCTGAAAAGTCTAGCCATATTGGTGGTTATGCATCACTGAAATATTCAGAAGATACACAATCTGATGAAGCTACTGCACTTTTGACAAAAATCTCACAGTTTGGCTCAACGATTCAAAATCAAATGTTGTTTTTTGATCTTTGGTGGAAAAAGCAAGTTGATGAGAAAAATGCCAAGCGTCTAATGAAGTCTGCAGGAGAACTTTCAGATTATCTAAGATACAAGCGCCTTATGTCAAAATATTCACTAACTGAGCCAGAAGAGAGAATTATCAATACGCTAGATGTTACAGGCGTATCTGCACTTGTCAAATTATATGACAAGATTACAAACGCATTCACCTATACGATTAAGATTGGTAATAAGAAGAAAACTATAGGTCGGGAAGAACTAACAACGTATGTTAGAAGCAAAAATGCAAAGATCCGTGAAACAGCTTACAAAGAGTTGTTGGGAAAATATCACCAAAACAAAGGTGTTGTAGGTGAAATCTACCAAAATATAGTTTTGAATTGGAAGAATGAGGGAATTGACATAAGAAAATTCCAGTCTCCAATATCAATACAAAACGTTGGGAATGACATTGATGATAAAACTGTAGAATCACTATTGGAAGTTTGTAAGAAAAATGCACCGGTGTTTCAAAAATATTTTTCAAAGAAGGCAAGTATGGTAGGAATGAAAAAACTAAGGAGATATGATCTATATGCACCAACAAAAAGCAATGCAAAGGAAAAAAACTATTCTTATGTCACCGCAATTAAACTAGTCCTTGATTCACTTGCAAAGTTTAGTCCAAAAATATCTGGATTTGCTGCAAAAGTATTCAATGAAAATCATGTTGATCACTCCATCAGGCCTGGAAAACGCGACGGTGCATTCTGTAGTACGCCGTTACCATACATAACACCATTTGTTCTAATTAACTATACAGGAAAATCACGAGATGTGTTCACACTGGCACATGAAATAGGACATGCTGTGCATAGTGTTGCTGCATCAGACAAATCAATTTTGGTTTCTGATGCATCGCTACCACTTGCAGAAACTGCATCCACATATTCAGAGCTTTTACTGTATGATAACATTTCACAAAAAATCACTGATAATGAAAAGAAATCAATGTTGGCGGAAAAAATTGATGATTTCTATGCAACAATCTGTCGTCAGTCATTTTTTACTATATTTGAAATGGATGCACATGAACAAATTGCAGATTCTACAACAGTTGATGAGTTATCAGAAACATATCTTAAAAATTTAAAAACACAGTTTGGAAAATCGATTGATATTTCTGATGACTTTGGGTCTGAATGGAGTTACATTCCACATTTTTATCACAGTCCGTTTTACTGCTATTCATATTCATTTGGAAATCTATTATCACTATCACTATTCCAGACTTACAAAAAAGAGGGTGAAAGTTTTGTTCCAACATATATTGACATTCTTGCTGCAGGTGGATCAAAAAAGCCTGAATTACTACTCAAAGAGCATGGATTTGACATTAACAAGACAAAATTCTGGCAGGATGGATTTGATTATATCAAAGAACAAGTAAACACACTCTCAAAATTATAGATAATTAAATGGGGCTGACAGTCAGAGCCATCCGACTGCCAGCTTGTTCCCCAACGGTTTGAATCGATGTCAATTTTGCTCAATAAGATTCTGATTTAAATGTTAATAGTAAAATTAATAATTT
>CAYQPZ010000096.1:0-2041 GCA_964419505.1 uncultured Candidatus Nitrosopelagicus sp.
AATTTTACAGACTTTATGCCACTGGGAATTACTGGAATTGCACTTGCGATGGGATTAACATTCATTGCATTTGAGGGATATGAGATAATCTCACAGGCGGGTGATGAAATTAAAAATCCAAAGCGAAACATTCCACGTGCAATTTTACTGTCACTTGCTATTGTAGTTACGCTGTATGTGGTGTTTACGTTTGTCTTCATTGGAGGTCTTAATCCAGATGATATTGGAATGCCGGCGTGGAGTTTTATTGGAAGTTTTGGTGAGCTTGGAATAATCGAGGCTGCAGAGAGATTTATGCCATTTGGGGCATTAATAGTTCTGGCTGGTGGTCTGGTATCAACACTTTCAGCACTTAATGCTACTACATTTGCGGCAAGTCGAGTCTCTTTTGCTATGGGAACACAGTATAATCTTCCACACATATTCAGCAAAATACATCCAAAATATCACACACCTTTTGTTGCAACGATAATTTCAGGCATAATCATGATGGTGCTAGCCTTATCACTAGACTTGACAGCTATTGCACTTGCTGCAAGCATAATGTTTCTCTTCTTGTTTACCCAAGTTAATCTAGCATCAATTACAATCCGCCGACTTTATGAAAAGACTGTTGACTATGGATTCAAAACCCCATTCTTTCCTGCAGTCCCTATAATTGGAATTGTTACTGCCATGGGCTTGTCAATCTATCTCCTGGTTACACATCCAGAAAGTTGGATTATTGCAGTTGTTTGGGTTTTGATTGGATTTGTCATTTACAAATTTTACACATCAAAACAAGAACTAGAACATAATGCACCGTTAGTTTTCACACAAGGACCAAAACTACGAAAAGAATACAGAATTATGATTGTTTTTGACAAGCGAAATGCAACAAAGTTCTATAAAATTGCTAAAGCCATTTCAGAGCAAAATGATGGTGAGATTACAATACTTAACATAGTAAATGTACCACGCCAAACACCACTTTCTTTGTCACATGGAATTGGAGATGGTGGGTTAAAAGCCATTGAGGAGTTTAAGAAGGAGGTTTCTGGTTCACTGCGTAATAGATTTCTAGTAAGGCTTGCACATGATCCAACCGAAGCAATACTATCAACCGCTGAAGAACAAGACATCAATACCATGTTAGTTGACTTTTCATTTCTAAGAAATAATAGAAAACTTCTTTCACTCACAACATGTGATATTGTAGGAATTAGACCGAGAAAGCACTTTGCTGAAGACATATCACATATGATCATTTCATATGATAAGGGAAGACATAGTGATCTTGGATTAGAGATTGGACATGCGATTTCTACTACAAACAATTCAAAAATTAGGATTGTAAGAGGTGTTGTAGAAGATCCTGACGATGAGGTTGAAGTAATAAACAGAATAAACGAAAAGATGTTAGAACTTGATCTAAAAAAGATTCAGTTTGAGAAAGTATATAGTAGTGGAAACATAATTCCTGAACTCCTGAAAAATTTCAAAAAGGATAAGTCTGCATTACTTGTACTTGGTGCTGGTAATCAATCAGAATCTGCATTTAGTCCAAAGACTTTGGAAATTGTAGATAAGACAAATAAATCGGTGATAATTGTCAGAAACCACAGGTTTTCAGGTGTTCATGCACGCTCGTTTTTCTTTGCATTAATTCCAAGATTGAGAGAAATCAAGGTTCTATACAGATTGTATGTGGATTTAATGCAAGTCTTTTACACGTCAAAGGCTAAGGCAAGAAAAGAAAGGTATGATGAAAAATTCTTTGATTCACATAATAGTTAACTTGAAATAATTAGGAAACTCATAATCCATACTAGTGCGAGCTGGTGGACGAATGCTGCTACGGCAGAGGAAACTCCTCTCTCCATGCAGAAATTGTGGCCCGGTGATAGGCAGTCAGAGATGGCTGGCAACAGCATAGAAAAAAATCCAATTTGGAGTGTACAATGATGACACGATCTGAGGTTTCCAATGAAGGAATGGAAAATCTGTCCCACAAGGAGCAAAGCCAAACAGAACTATAGAATTCTGCATCTGGTTCAGGTAG
>CAYQPZ010000097.1:0-2022 GCA_964419505.1 uncultured Candidatus Nitrosopelagicus sp.
AAAGTTTCATTTGAAGAAAATAAAACATTTAATAAATCTAATGTTGAAAGATTTATAAAATTTCACAAAGGAAAACAAAGATAGATCATTGTTTAAAAATAATAAAATATACAACCAAGAATTAATTACCAAATCAGAAAATCTTACATTTAAAAAAAGAAATAGTTTTGCTATTATGAATAAAGCTGCAAATGCTTGTTCAAAATTTATTTTATCTAATTATAAGCCCAAAAAAGTTATAGTATTTTGTGGTCCGGGAAATAATGGAGGTGATGGAATATTAATTGCAAATAATTTGATAAAAAAAAATATAGACGTACTAATTTTTACACCTATTGGTTATGCAAAAAGCAAAGATTCAAAAAAAGCTTTTAAAAAATTAACAAATAAAAAAATAATTAAAAATAAGATTAATTTTAAAAAATGTGATTTGTTTATTGATGCTTTATTTGGATTTAATTTTAAAAAAAAATTATCAAAAAAATTAAAAAAAATAATTAGAATAATAAATTCAAAATCTTTTACCAAAATTGCCATAGATGTTCCTTCAGGAGTTTATTGTGATACTGGACAAATAAATAAAATTGCAATTAAGGCTGATATAACCTTAACATTTCATCGGCTTAAGCCTTGTCATGTTTTACAGCCAGGTAAGGATTTTTCTAACAAAGTTAAAATACTTAATATAGGATTAACAAATCTAGATAGGGAAACTAAAATTAATTTAATAAAAACTCCAAAGCTCAAATCTCTTGTTTCAACTTCTCATAAATATAATAGAGGTGAAATATACATTTTTGGAGGAAGTGAGATGGTTGGAGCTTCTAAGCTAGCAGCTCTAGCAGCCAGTCAAGTAGCTTTTAGATCGGGTGTTGGTGTAGTTAAATTATTAGTTAAAGAAAAAAATAAAAACTTTTATAAATCTCATATATTAGAAGAATTAATTATTACATATTCAAATATTATAGATATTAATAAAATTATAAAAAAAACAAATTCCACTTTTTTGTTTGGTTGTGGTTTAGAAATAAATAATGAAAACTCTAAAATTTTAGAACTATTATTAAAAAGTGATAACAAGTTAGTAATTGATGCATCAAGTTTCTCTATTATTAATAAAAGTTTAAAAAAATATATTTTATTATTAAAATCAAGAAAAGTTGATACAGTTTTAACTCCACATTTTGGAGAATTTAGTAAAATATTTAGAATTTCAGATAATAAAATAAATGATACTCAATTTGCAGCTTTAAAAACAAATTCGGTTGTTTTATTTAAAGGCAACGACACCGTAATTTCTGACAAAACTGGCCAAACTTATATCAATTATTTTACTACACCCTATTTGGGTACTGCTGGATCTGGAGATGTATTGTCTGGAATAATTGCTAGTCTAATAGCACAAAACTATAAATCTTTCGATGCTGCTTGTATTGGTTGCTACCTTCACTCACAATCTGCAATGAAAATAAATAAATCTTTAACCGCTAAAGACATAATTAACATTTTACCCAAAATTATAAAAAATCACCAATATTAGAAATTAATTATTGGTTGAATCATATATTATACTAGGTTTATGAAAAAACTTTTTTTTATTATTTTTTTTATATCTTATTTCCCTTCTATTGCTTTATCTGAAAGTTTTAAATTTAAAAAAATTACCTCTTTAAATAATCCTTGGGGCTCATCATTTATAAATAACGAGGAAATAATAGTTACTGAAAAAAGTGGAAAAATTATAATTGTTAATATCTCAACAAATGAAGTGATCCAAGTTAATCACAATCTTAATTTTTTAGAACATGGCCAAGGTGGATTATTGGACATTCTGTATAAAGATAATTTTATTTGGATTTCTTATACAGAAAATAGAGGAAATTCGAAAACTAGTACATCTATTGCAAAGGCAAATTTAGATAAAAAAAATTTGTTATTTAAAAATATTTTTCAAGCAAATCCACCTATAGACTCGGGTTATCATTTCGGATCAAGATTGGCTATAAAAGATAATTATCTTTT
>CAYQPZ010000098.1:0-1979 GCA_964419505.1 uncultured Candidatus Nitrosopelagicus sp.
ACGACTCAACTTTTTAGAACAACATATTCCTGGTTCGATTAATGTGCCATATAGAAGTCTAGCAACTGATGGAAAAATTTTGAGAACAAAAGAAAGCATGAGAAATTTCTTGAAAAATAGAGGAATTCCAGAGGATGCTGAAATTATAACATATTGTGGCAGTGTTGGCACGTTATCAGGTTTAGCATATTATGCTCTCAAATCTATTGGTATTCCAAATGTGAAGCTTTACGTTAACTCATTCAAAGAATGGAAAAATCTTGAAAAACCAATAGGCAAACAGGAAAATGCTAGTTATTGGGATCTTTCAGCAGAATAATCTGGAATTAATTTCTAGCTAAATCACTACGTAGTTTCTTAGTGACAGAAATTTCCATATTCTCAAACATTGATAACATTTTATTTTTATTATCTCGTAAAAAATCAATGCCTTTATCCTTTAACCTTATTTGGAATAATCTAACTTCTCTATGTTCTTCTAAAAAGTGATCTATCATCTCTTGACCACATTTGGCTGGATCCTTTAACAAATTACAATACTCAATCGTTTTCTCCAATTCTTCTTCTTCAATTGATGACTTCATCAACTGTATAGCTTCTGCAAGATTTTTGAGATTTTTTACTGGTTTTGGTAATGATTTGCTTGGAATTCCTAACATACCTCTTTTCATTGTTCCAATTTTGTTTGCCATTTCTGGAATAAGATCATATGTATCAATAGTACTCCATACTTGTCTTTTCTCATGTTTGACAACCAGGCCCCTTTTCATTAACCTGTTTAAACATTTGATTACATCTTCTTTGTCTAAAAATGTAGTCCATACAATAGATCCAATTGTATGGTAACCTTGTCGAAGTGATTCTATAACAACAACTTCTACTATTCTTTTGAATCCTTCCTCTAGTCTAACATTCATAAAGTCTTTATCTTTTACAGCTCGTTTTGCATTTTTGATATCAATTTCTATCGAGCGTACAAGTGCATCAAGTGATTCTGGGATTTGACCAAGCATAGAAAGATAACACGCCCTATTATACCAGGCCATTCCAAATGTTGGATCCGAATCAATTGCCTTATCTGCACAATCAAGTGCCTTTCCGTAAACTTTGCGCTCATAGAAAACCAAACTTTTAAGATTCCACGCATCAGCATTTGTAACGTCAATATCCAGCACCTTGTCATATGATCTCATTGATTCTGAATAATCTTCTAAATGAAATCTGCAGTATCCTAATTTCAAAAGTGCGTCAACATCATTTGGGTTGATCCTTAAGATCATCTCAAATATGTGTGAAGCATCTTCTAGTTTCTCATCCGCCATACGATTAATTCCCTTACTGAACAGCTTGTTTCGATTAAAATCAGCATCAATCAGACTGCCTTCATCTTTTTTTACTAGTTCTGTCTTGGCAGATTTTTTTTTCAAACTAAATAATTTTTTGTACGATTTTGGTTTTTCTTTCTTTTCTTGGAAAAACTCTGGAATTTCATCTGATTGCTCATTTTGCTTATTTGTTTGGTCATCCATGCTAATTTGATTATGGAAATGGATCTAGTTAAAAACTCTTTCACATTTACCACCATTTTCCGTATTTTTCACTAGAAAAAATATAAAAATACCTCAACTTGAGACGAATAATATTGTCTAAGGGAATAGAGATTTCGAGTAAATCACCATTTGGAACTTCCTCTGGTGTCTATGAGGTTGCAATTTCTATATCACAAAATAGACCATCTGATGATAGCATAGCAAACAATTCTTTCAAATCATTATGGCAAGATAGATTTCATCTTAGAGTTTCTGAGGGATATTTTTCTGAGATTTTAGGTAGTGATTCTAACCCGATACCTGCTAATGTGTTTGGTTTGAAATCTGTTTGGATTATAATTAAAGATGAATTTTCTTCTATTAGCACATCATTTGAATTTCATATTACACAAGATGATAAATCTATATCCACTTCAAAAGAAAAACCAA
>CAYQPZ010000099.1:0-1937 GCA_964419505.1 uncultured Candidatus Nitrosopelagicus sp.
AGATCTGTTGTTTGATGTTCTGAAACCGAAGCAATCAACTGATTCTCTACAGTTTCAAATGGATTAATTGCAATAAGATATCTTATTGCTGGTATTCCAACTACGTGTGATGTTGATAAATATGTAAGAACTGTTATTCCTGATCCAAGTAGTATGGCTAACGAAATAACAGAATTTCGAATTCTCTTTTCTGTACTGCTAAATTTTTGTACAATTAAAATTATTACCATAATCAGTGTTGGCAGTACAATAATTAGACTGCTGAAAACCATGGTACTAGACTGTCTTTCAAATAATAATGTGATAAATAGCAATGAAGCAGAGAATATCGGAATTGCCCATAACAGGAATCTCTTATCATTGTAAAAGAATGGTAATGAAGCAAAAAATAATGCCAATGGTAATAGAAAGAATTGAACTCCTCCCCACGCTGAAAAACCTAACGCAATAAATATTCCTGCAAAAACTATTTTCAGAAATGAAATTTTTCCTTTGTTAATTTTTATGGCTGATAAAAGTAGATAGATTCCAATAAATCCAATAAACAGCCCGAGAGGCTCAGATTTAAACCAGCCAACTAGACTTCTCACTACAATGGGTAATGAGATAGCAAACAGCAGAGACGCTATTAATCCAGCCGTGGTTCCGCCAATTACTCGTACCATTGCAAAAACAACAATGCATGTCAATGAACTAAGGACCAATGGTAACATTATTGTAAAATCATATAATGATGAATTTCCACCAAATACGTTGTACAAAGTTGCTGTAATAAGATGCAAAGAAACTTGAGATGTCATGGAAACGTCTCTTCCATATGGATGCCAAGATTTGTCATCGTTCCAATTGTAATATGCCTCATAGCCATTCTCAACAATGAATTCTGTTGCGCGATAATTGAAAAATGGATCAAATTCCATTAGTGCATTGCCATAATCTGCAGGTTGTGCACGTATCAATGCTGCTGTTGATACTGCTATTGCTAAAATTCCTATGACAAGTAGATGTTGTAATCTAAAATCAAAATCACCAACGGAAAATAATTTTGCGTTTGATAACATATAGCAACGGCATTGTGATGGTATTTGGCTTTTTGTATGAAATTATGGTGCAAAGGTTCCAGTTAGTTTTGCTTCTCCAATAATATGACCTTTCATCGCATCTTCTAATTCTTGTTTGGAATAACCTTCCTTTAGATCTAACTTTGCATTTAGTGCATATCCTTTGAAGACATACGTATGACGCTTATCTGGTGGAGCAGGCCCTCCGTAAGCAGCTTCATCAAAATCTGTTTTGCCATGAATTAGATTTTCAATATTATCATCGGCAGTAAAGAACTCGTAATATAACCAATGAACCCAAACTTTTCCTACTGCACCCATTGCATCAGGATCGTCCATGATTAATGCTTCACACTTCGTACCTTCTGGTGTATGATTAAATTCAATCCCAGGTGCAACATTTCCATGTTTGTAACCACACTCTTTTGGAATTTCTCCTCCTTCTTCAAAATCAGAGCTAGTTATGGAAAATTCAGACATAGCTTATCAATACTTTTTTTAAAAATAAAGTTTGCTAGTTTTCAAGAACGATCTTATCGTTATGTATTGATAAAACAGAACCACCAACTTCTTTAACCCTACTTTTTAGTTCTTTATCCATTGTTGCTACCATTCCACCATTTTTCCCTACAAAATCTAATATTCCTAGATCAGCTGTTTTTCCTGTAATTGAATTTGTTTTAAAATTTTTAATATGTTCAAGAGTTTGCAGGGCAACTGTGTTTTTATCAGGATCCTCTGCTAAATGCTCTAATTCTTTTTTTACAATCTCAGGTACAACAAACGAAAGATTTCCAATCTCAGTTTCTAAATCTGAGATGTTTGTAATTCTATGTGTAGCTAGATGAATTAAGAAACTTGTATCAGAAATTACTT
>CAYQPZ010000100.1:0-1936 GCA_964419505.1 uncultured Candidatus Nitrosopelagicus sp.
CAATATCAGACGATTCAGACATTGCATTTTATGATATAATTGGAAGTGAAGCACACGTCATAATGCTTTATGAGAACAAACTTTTAACAAAAAAAGAATTAAAAAATATTCTTTCATCACTAGAGAATCTCAAAGGTGGAAATATTTCTAACCCAGACTTTGAACCAGAAGACATTCATGAACTAATTGAAGCACTTGTTATCAAAAAAGCTGGTTTAGAAAGCGGTGGCAAGATGCATACTGCTCGGTCCCGAAATGATCAAGTTGCACTAGATATCAGAATGAAAGTTCGTGATGATGTAAACATACTTGTTCAATGTATAGTTGAAGCAGTTAGCACATTGCTGACTGTTGCAAAAAAGCATTCAAAAACTATAATGCCACTTTACACTCATCTTCAGCAGGCTCAAGTTGGACTATTTTCACATTATCTAATCTCATATGCAGATTCATTACTAAGAGATCTTGATAGATTCATGTCATTATATCAAAGGGTGAATCAAAATCCATTAGGCGCAGGACCTATAGGCGGAACAAGTCTTCCAATTGATAGAAATAGTACTGCAAAAATGCTTGGTTTTTCAGGACTGATTGAAAATTCAATCGATGCAACAAGCACACGTGATTTTGTTTCAGAGTATATTGCTGCATCTGCAATCATGATGACGAATCTTAGTCGTCTGTCTGAAGATTTTATCATATGGTCATCCTCTGAATTTTCATTCATAGAGTTAGGTGATGATTTTTCATCACCTTCAAGTGTTATGCCACAAAAGAAAAATCCAGATATTCTAGAGCTTACACGAGGCAAAACATCACAGGTGATTGGATATCTAACATCAGTTTTAGCTACAACAAAAGGACTGCCTTCGGGTTATAGTAGGGATCTACAGCAAATTAAATCATCAATTTGGTCTACATCAAAAATTTCCATCACTGCATTAATCATTATCAAATCAATGTTATCAGAACTGACAGTTAATGAGGACAAAATGAGAAAAGCTGCAGATGATGGATATCTTATAGCATTAGATTTGGCAGAAAAACTAGTCCAACAAAAAATTCCATTCCGAACAGCACATAACATTGTTGGAAATTTAGTTCAAATTGCACATATCTCGAAAAAACATATCTCTGAATTAGATATTGATGATATAGATTCAATTGCACAAAAAACCATTAAATCAAAAAAACTTTTAGAAATTATTCAAAACACAACAATTTCAAGTTCATTAAAAAATAGAAAATCAAGGGGTTCATCAGGGATTTCTGAACAGACTAGAATGATTTCACAAAGAACAAAAAAAATTGCTTTATACAAAAAGAATATCAAAAAGCAAAACATTGTTGTGAAACGAGCTTTTGATTCATTATCACGACGTGTAAAAACTATCGTGAAATAGGTGTGTTTAATTTGATTCCTCTTCACTTTTGACAACAAAATTATTATATATAAAAATGGCAACAAAATCACAAAATGAGAATTCTTCTAATCAATCCAACATATGATGGAATTATTGTTGCACCGCATTTAGGTTTAGGATATCTTTCTTCAGGCTTAAAAAAGAATGGTCATAAAGTCAGGATTCTTGATGGTCTACGAGAAAAAATAGAATATGATCCATCAGAATGGGATATAGTTGGTGTCACAGCAATGTCAACATATTTTCCTGAATGTATTCAAGAGGTTGAAAGGGCAAAATCTTATGGTCTTACAACAATAATTGGTGGACCACACATAATCTGTGATCCAATACAAAGCTTGATTGATTCAGGTGCAGATTATGCAGCAATAGGTGAAGGAGAAAGAACATTCAATCAATTGGCAGCAGGTATTCCACCTGCACAAGTAGATGGATTGGCTTATTGGGAAAATGGAAAGGCAGTTCAATCAAAACAAAGTGACAACATGATTGGAGATACTGAATCCGGTGCA
>CAYQPZ010000101.1:0-1929 GCA_964419505.1 uncultured Candidatus Nitrosopelagicus sp.
AGCCTTCTACTGGTTTTACTCTTAAAACATCAGGTCCCAAAGTTGTACAAATTTCAACACATAGTGCGCATCCAATGCACATTTGTTCACTGATGTCTGGAAGTATTGCTACTGGCATTATGAAAATACTGAAATTTTGATCTTAATATAACTTACCTAAAAAACGCGAATTATAACGGTGTTAGAAATTTCTATAACACTGTTTGAAATTTTTGATCGCAAGAATTTTTCAAATTGCCTTGATCTCAATTTTTACTGCATCTTCATTTATCTCAAACCTGTTAACATTCTCAAATTCTAGAATATGTCTTCCCGTAGGTAAGAACCAAGCTTCATCTTTCTTTTGTCCTAAACAAGTGACGAATAAGATTGATTTAGAAAATTTTACATTTGTAGCCATAAGCATAATTAGACTATTAACAAATCTAGCTGGATTTTCATCATCAAGAAAACTGTAAAGACCATTTAACGAATCTACAATTAGAGTGGTTTTTTGTGAAGATACTTTTGTTAGAATATTAGATAGTAATTCTTTGAGATTTTCTTTATCTGGTTTGATGATTTCCATGTTTGGTGGTTTAGCGATATAATTACTCTCAAAATAACCAGAAAGCAACAAATCAAAATCAAGATATGTGATGGGATCTTCGAATGATTCCATGATTTTACTCATGAATTTCGTCTTTAAGAAGGCATCATTATAAAAAATCAAATTTGTGCTACAAGGTATCATCTTGTTTTTTGCAGTTTCAAAATTTTCAAATAATGTGTGATTTTTCTCCATGATTATTCTTGTTCTTCAATTACCACCATGGTAAGAGTGGATTGAACATTCTCAATTTTTCGAACTTGATTTGTTACGATACTTCTTAGTTTGGGACCATCATCAGATGAAACTTTGAGTACAACATCGTAGACCCCATAGACACCTTGAACTTCATAATTGATGTCTTTTTCAGGATCTAGGATTTCCTTGATTTTTCCTATAATCTCAACATCTTTACCCAAATCTGAATTTATTAGAACAAAGGCAATAGGCACATCAAAAATCTTCTTAGACAATATTTAACCTTTAATGACCGAAAACTGATTAATTAGATAACATAATTTTTAGTATGAAAGTAATAGATCTTACACTTACAGTTTCGGAAAAAATTCCAACTTTTCCTGGTTCACCAAAACCACATTTCATAGAATGGGAAACCATTCCAAAGGATGGCTATAATCTAGAACTGCTTTTTCTTAGCACCCACACTGGAACTCACATTGATGCGCCATTTCATTTTGTGAAAAATGGGAAAAAAATTCATGAGATCGTACCTGAAAGATTGGTAAATGAAGCAATTCTAATCAGAATTGGCAAAAACTCAAATCGGTCTATTTCAAAAACAGACATTCAAAACTTTGAACAAAAAAATGGCAAAATTGAGAATGGCTCAACTGTTATTTTCTATACGGGCTGGCAGAAAAATATCAATAAGAAATTTTACTTTTCCGAGAATCCTGGTCTGGCAGTTTCGGCTGCAAAGTATCTGGTATCAAAGAAAATCAACATGGTTGGGATTGACTCGCCAAGCATAGATTTAGGCACAGATTCGAAATTTTCAGTTCATCATGTTTTGGCAAAAAATAATATTCTGATTGTGGAGAATTTGGCCAATTTGGGTAAGATCAAATCTAACAACTTTCATCTAATCACAAGTCCACTAAAACTCAAGAATGCAACAGGATCACCAATCCGGGCTTTTGGTTTTGTAGATTGAATTTCAACTGTGTTTTTCCATCTTGTGATTTCAAGAAAAATGACATTGAAGAAGAAGAGTTCCTAAAGCATCTGAATGATACACATCATGATGAGATGGTAGAGGTTTCAGAAAGAGAAAGTATTCCGATTAAAATGGTAGAGATGATATCAGTGTCTAATTCTAC
>CAYQPZ010000102.1:0-1878 GCA_964419505.1 uncultured Candidatus Nitrosopelagicus sp.
TAACTGGTACTGAAAATATACGTGATACAACATTTTATCCGAGAGATGTTGATAGATTAACACCATAGGTGAAAAATTTGGTTACTGAAGAAGAAATTACACGTGTCGCAAAATTAATGAAAATTGAACTTGAAGACCACAGTGAACATATGAAGAGAGTTCAAAAAATGCTTGAATATTTTGATATTTTGGATAATGCAAATGTTGAATCTGAAGAAATAATTGTACAAGAAACTGATTTAGAAAAACTTAGAGATGACAAATATGTTCCATATGATCAAAAATTATTGAAGTTTCTAAAAACTTACAAGGGAAAATACGTTAAGGCTCCAAAGTTGAGTTAATTTGGATCTGTCAATTTCTGCATTAGATTATCAAAAAGGCATAAAAAATGGAGATTTCACTGTTGAGGAATTTATTTCAAAATCACTTGAGAGAATAGAGTCAGTAGACAAAAATCTTCATGCGTTCTTGAAACTGAATGATTTAGCATTAGAAAATGCAAAGGAAATTGACCGTAAGATAAAATCAAATCAAAATGTTGGAAAATGTTTTGGTATGCCAATATCTGTAAAAGATAATATCTGTATAGCAGGTTCGATAACTACATGTGGTTCAAAAGCTTTAGAGCATTTCAAAGCGCCATATACTGCTACTGTTGTTGACAAACTAAATTCGGAAGACGCGATTATAATTGGAAAAACAAACCTTGACGAGTTTGCTATGGGTCTTAGTACTGAATTTAGCGCCTATGGTAAAAGTAAAAATCCCTGGAATATGGATTATGTTCCGGGTGGCTCATCTGGTGGAAGTGCAGTGTCCGTTTCTGCGAACGAATGTATTGCATCATTAGGTTCAGATACTGGTGGTTCAATTAGAAACCCTGCAAGCTTTTGCTCAGTAGTTGGTTTAAAACCCACATATGGACTTGTAAGCCGCTATGGTCTTGTTTCATATGCTAACAGTATAGAACAAATTGGACCATTAACAAAAACAGTTGAGGATTCAGCATTCCTGCTAAACATAATTTCTGGAATTGATCCTAACGACAATACTACGATTAATAACGATAATCAAGATTATCTAAGTAACATTGATGCAGGTATAGAAGGTAAAAAAATTGGGATTATATCTGAAATGACTAACAGTGAAGGGATAAACGATGAAGTTCTTAATTCTACTAACGATGCAATTAAAACATTTGAAAAGCTTGGAGCAAGCTGTGAATACATATCATTACAAATGGTCCGTTATGCTGTAGCTGCATATTATACGATAACATCTACTGAAGCAGGAAGTAATCTTGCTAGATACGATAACATAAGATATGGATATGAATTTGATACTGAAGGTTTTGAATTTAATTCATACATCTCACAGGCAAGAAATATGCTGGGACCTGAAGTTAAAAGAAGAATGATCCTTGGTGGATTTGTACCATCTGCTGGGCATGCAGGAAAATACTTCTTAAAAGCATTAAAAGTGAAATCTAAATTGATAAAGGAAATAAATCTAATTCTCGCAGGATTAGACTTTCTTATTTCACCTACTGTTCCTATTCAACCATTCAAGTTTGGTGAAAAAATTGATGATCCTGTATCGTTTATGTTAGTCGATTTTAATACGGTAACAGCTAATCTTACTGGAAAACCCGCAATATCAGTTCCATATAAGATTGTAAACGGTTTACCTATAGGAATACAAATAATGGCTGATAGTATGGACGAGATATCACTGCTTCAAGCTGCACATGCATTAGAAAAAACTGTAGAATTACCTAAGGTGCCAATCTAATGACAAAAATTGGTCTTGAGATACATTGTCAGCTAACAAAACTTGAAAGTAAATTATTTTGTCCCTGTAAAGCGGATTATAGGG
>CAYQPZ010000103.1:0-1862 GCA_964419505.1 uncultured Candidatus Nitrosopelagicus sp.
ATAATGAAATTCATGTGCATTGAAATTTCTTGGTGAAGAGATTAAGCAATTAGAAGTAATTCGGCCTTGGGTATAATTTAATGTCATCTTTTTGGTCATCTGAGTCTCAGCATCAAACAAACCCACCATCTTGTATTTCTGATTATTATGTTCGATTGATTTTGTAAGATACATTAATCCACCACATTCAGCGTATACTGGAATTCCGTTTTCAGCAGCTTGTTTAATAGATTTTTTCATTGAATGATTCTGACTAAGCTTTTTACCTAAAATTTCAGGAAATCCACCTCCAATGTAGATAGAGTCACACTTGGGAATTTTCTTGTCTGAAATTGGGCTAAAAAATTTGATTTTTGCACCCTCACGTCTTAACGCTTCTAAATTATCATGATAATAAAAATTGAAAGAACTATCCAACGCTACTGCAATCGAAATATTTGGTTTTTTTGATTTCTGTAGTTTTGTTTTTGGTATGTGTTTTACATTTTTACAAATTTTAACCAGCTTTTCAAAATCAAGGTAATCTGAAATTTGTTGTGAAACCTGTTTGATTTTTCTCTGGAGTTGTTTTTGTTCTACAACTGGAATTAATCCTAGATGCCTTGAATCTAAAATATTCTCAGTGTCTTTAGGAACTACACCTATTATCGGAATTTTTAGATTCTCTAATGCAGAACGACATAATATTTCGTGTTTTTTACTACCAATTTTATTTAAAATAATGCCTGAAATCCTTGAGTTTCTATGAAATTTGGAAAATCCTAATACAGTTGCAGCAATTGATCTTGATGTTTTACTTGCATCTAAAACCAAAATTACCGGAGATTTCAATAGTGTAGCAACGTGATGAGTGCTGGCATGATTTGTTTTCCCACCAAACCCATCATAATATCCCATTACGCCCTCAATAATTGAAATATCACTAGTTGAACTGTTAACAAAACTTTTCACAAGATTGTTTTTTCCCATTAACCAAACGTCAAGATTTTTTGTTTCATTATTTGAGATGGAGCTAAGATAGCTAGGATCTATGTAATCTGGTCCAACTTTGAATGGTTGGATTGTGTGCCCTCTTTTTTTCAAGCCGTAAATAATAGCACTTGTAATAGATGTCTTGCCAACACCACTTGTTGCTCCAGCAATAACTAATCTTGGAATTGTCAATTAAATTATTAGATTAGTTTTTTATTTAAATGGATTCAATCATATATCTATAATCATTTTAGTACATGAGATAGGAATTTCAATTATGACAGAAGATGGATTGGTGATTGTTTATACTGGTGGTGGAAAGGGAAAAACTACTGCTGCACTTGGTATGGCATTAAGAGCAATTGGATATCAGCACAAAGTCTGTATGATACAATTTATCAAAGGTTCATGGCATTATGGGGAGATGGACTCGTCAAAAAAACTAACTCCAGAATTTGAACTGATAGCAGCAGGTAAAGGATTTGTAGGAATCTTAGATGATACAAGTACTAAAGAAGAGCATGAGAAATATGCAAAAGAAGCTATGAAAATATGCCAAGAAAAAATACTGTCAGGAAAATTTGATCTAGTAATTCTTGATGAGATCAACTATGCAGTAAACCTTGGTCTAATCAATATAGAGAGTGTAATTGAATTAATAAAATCAAAGCCTCAAAAACTAGATTTGGTGTTGACTGGAAATCATGCAAAACAGGAAATTATAGATTTGGCAGACCTAGTCACTGAGATGAAAGAAATCAAGCATCCTTATCAGGCTGGAATTAAAGCAAAAAAAGGAATTGACTTCTAAACATCAACGTTAAATTACCTAATGAAATTCATTGAACAAATGACTACAGAAATCCAAGAATTACCTGAAATTGGAGAAA
>CAYQPZ010000104.1:0-1853 GCA_964419505.1 uncultured Candidatus Nitrosopelagicus sp.
TGGATGCCTCCAAATCCTGATCATATAAAAATTCAGAAGATTACAAAAGTAGAAGAAGCTGATGATTCTGGAATGATTGGAGTTTGGAAGGGTGTTTCCAAAGACGATGTTAGCAAAATTATGTTTTAATAAATTTAATTACCATCATCAGAATCCTTTGGTTCATCACGTGTATCAAAAGAATTGTTAGGACCAACCATATCTTCTGGTTTAACATCTTGATCCCATGTACCCCTTATTCCTTTTATTATAGAAAATACTCCTAATACAATAAGAATTGCAGCTGGTGTAAAAGCAAATATTTTATCCTGGAAGCCAGCATCACAATCAATTTCTCTAGGCGGTGCATCTTCATAATACTCATAACATTTATCAAATTCATCTTGAATTGTTAATTCACTGAATTGGGAACCAAAAACTGACATAATAATAATTCCAGAAAACACAAGCACAATACCAATTATAATAAAGCGAATATCACTCATGTACTAATTTAGTATATTGAATATTTTAGGCTATTCTAGCAATTTCTTAAGATTCTCTAATGAGTTTTTATAAAATGCTTCTAGAAATAAGCAGAATTCACTAAATTGTGTCTGGGTCATTTCCTCAGTATTAAAATATGATTCCCATGTAACCTTGGATTTTTTATTATGTGGTGTCAATGAAATTGTTGCATGATAACCACGTAACGGTAATCCATCTACAGCTATATATGAAAAGTAATGTTCATCTTCCCAACCAATAATATATTCATTAATCACGCTACCATCATCAAATTCTAACTGTCTATGTGTACCAATACCAGATTTATTATGGGATTTTGATGTACATTTTTTCATTCCTACTAGCCAATCTAAATTAATAACATCACTAATTTTGTTCCAAATTTTTTTGGATGAGGCATCAATTACAATAGACATTTTTACATTTGCACTATGATTAATCATACTATCAGAATTATTTTTAGGCATAATCCTCATACCGTATGATAATTTTTAAATTTTCTAGTTTAACACATTTAAAATTGTGATTTTATAGTAAAATACATGGTATTTGGTTGGGGTAAGAAAAAATTAGAGGAAAATGAAATTAATGTCATACCAAAGGAAAAGCATATCCTACTTTCAGATGTCACTGATATTTTGAAGGAGATTCACTCTGTCAGGGATAAAACAATCATGGCAGAAGTGAAAACATTTAGGAATAAAATCAATTCAAATCGTGAAACACTGCTAAAAATTACGAAAGAATTGGGTGGGGATACACTGAACACTGAGGAAATAGATCATCACTTAAGGAGATTAGTTGATCGGGGAAAAAGTGATGTATTATCCATAATCAAAAAAGAATGTACAAAAAATCTGATAGAAATAAATTCATTTGATGATGTTAAAACATTTAGCGAAACTGTGACCAAAATGTTAAAACGTGTTGGCGATTCATTAGGAAGACAATCTAATGTTATTCATATATTTGCAAAAAAATATGCAAAAAGATTAAAAGATGATCTACGAGTCATGCAAAGTGACAATAAAGAGATTAGTGCATTAGTTACCAATCATATTGATTTAGAAAATAAAGTTGAAGAAGTTGCTGAAAGTATTGCAGAATATGACCAGTTTCAAAAATCGCTGATAGTATTAGATGATCGTGAAGAAAATGCTAAAAAAAATATACAGAAGTTGATAGAGATGAAGAAAAATATTATTGATGGAATTGAAACATTAAAAAATAGTAAAGAATATACAGCATATTTAAAAATTAAAGAAGAAATTAATTCTTTACTTTCAGATAAGCTTGAGATAAAAAATCAAATTGATTTACAGTTTGCAAACATATCTAGACCAATG
>CAYQPZ010000105.1:0-1836 GCA_964419505.1 uncultured Candidatus Nitrosopelagicus sp.
ATGATCACATGTGTGAAAAAGGATATCATTCCTCTAATTACTAGTCTTGGATAATGAACGCATTAAAGGAATGGGCTACTATAATCAATGCATTAGATAATGGTAAGCAAACTATTGTATTAAGAAAAGGTGGTATTTTAGAAACTGCATCTGGGTTTAAAATAGAATCAAATAGATTTTTTCTGTTTCCAACATGGGAGCATCAAGAAACAAAACACATCAAGCCAGAATTTCAAAATTTTCTAGACAATGCATTAAAAAATAAACCGAAAGAAGGGTTCAATAAAATTAATTCCTTCGCAGAAGTATTGGCTGAAAAAGATATAGAATCAAAAGAAACCATCAATGCATTATCACATTTTCATATTTGGAGTGATACATACATTCAAGAACGAATAGATTGGATGCCAAAAAAACCCATCAAGGCAGTTTTCCTTAGAACATATACCATTCCACAAATGGATATTCCACTTGAACCTGATTTTCAAGGTTGCAAGTCATGGGTAGAAATAAATTCAAATTTTGATTCTGGACAACCAGTATTGACTGACTTGGAAAATGAATCAAAACTACAAAAATTCATGGAGATTGTAAATGAAGTATAGAAAATTAAAAAGATGTGATATAGAAGTGTCAGAGATTGGGTTTGGAGCGTGGGCATTCTCTCTTCCCGGATGGTGGGGTAAAAAAATTGATGAGGATGGAGCAAAACGTATGTTAAAAAAGGCGTATGATCTTGGTATCAATCTTTTTGAAATTGCTGATATGTACGGACAAGGAAGAGCAGAAAAAATTATTGGTGAAGTCTTTAAAGATATGAGGGATGAAGTAATATTTTCTACAAAATATGGATATGATTTCTCAAAAGTAAAACAAATTGGACATACCGAATTACCACAACGATTTTCAGAAAGAGAGTTTTCTGAGAAAATGTTAGAAGATAGTTTAGAAAGACTACAAACTGATTATATTGACATTTATGGGTTACACAATCCAAAATTATATCATATTAGAGACAAAAATGTCTTTGATTTCTTAGATGAGAAAATTAAGGAGGGTAAAATTAAAACATATCAAGCTGCACTTGGTCCAGCGATTGGATGGGCTGCGGAAGGATTAGAATCGATGGGGATACCAAACTTGTCAGCCGTACAAACAGTATACAATCTATTTGAGCAAATTCCTGGAAGGGAATTGTTAGAAAATGCACTAAAAAATGATGTTGGAATCTTTGTGAGAGTGCCAGATGCAAGTGGTGTATTAACTGGAGAGATGAAAACAATGGCTGATGTTGACAAAAAAATTGGTGATGATGATCATAGAGCAGTGCGTAAAAAACAATGGTTCAAAGAAGCGTTTGAAAAGGTTGAACAAGTCATGCCAATTGGGCACCGATATGGATACGATATAATGCAACTTTCAATGAGATTCATTCTTTCCAAGGCAGCAGTCACATCAATAATACCAACATTTGGCAGTGTCGAGGATATAGAATCATTTGTAGCAATAGCAGATGGAAATTATCTTAAATCTACTGACATAGATGAGATCGAATCAATTTTTGATTCATGGGAACCATATGAATTAAAATTTACACAACCAGATGTGATAAATTACATTAATTCTAAAAGTCAGTGAAATTTCTAGATATAATAAGAAATACAGCAGATATACTATGCAGTGATTTTTTCTTCTAAACTGAATTCATTTTCGACAAAATATTCTACTCTTGTCTTCTTGAATTCCTTTGCACTGAACAGAATTTTGTATTCGTCAACATCAATCTGCTTCTGAATTTGTCCAGCAACTTCTCCCGCTTCGTCAAAAGATTTGCAA
>CAYQPZ010000106.1:0-1801 GCA_964419505.1 uncultured Candidatus Nitrosopelagicus sp.
TTCTAGGCTTATTGACAGTTGAGAACCTCTTTCGCTTGCCAAAAGTTCATGCACTTCATCAATTACAACTTGTTCCAGTTCAGAAAGTGCAGTTAACATTTTCTGTTGTGTTAGAAGAATAACAAGCGTTTCTGGTGTTGTAATTAATACGTCTGGTGGTGAATCTGAAATTTTTTTTCTTTGTGATTGAGGTGTGTCACCATGTCTAATCTGAATTGTTAGATCTTCATGCTCGGCGTATTTTGTTATTCTTCGAAGAACATCCCGATTAAGTGATCTTAATGGCGTAATGTAAAGTGCCTTGATCTTTCCAAGCTTTTTTGTTTCTTTTAGATGTGAGAAAATGGGGATTACTGAGCATTCTGTTTTACCAGAACCAGTAGGTGCTATAACTAACGAGTCAATTTTTCGATAAATTGTTGGTAGTGCCCTTTTCTGTATATCAGTTAACTGTTCAAATCCTAGTGAATGGAATTTTTCTTCAAAAAAAGTTTCAGTAGGTTGATTCTTCAATATTTTTTGCTTTAATTCGCTCATAAACCATTACACCTACAATACCTGCAGCAAATAAAATAATTGCAATAATAGGAATATAATCAAAAAATCCTGCCATTAAATATACACACTTTTAGTGTATTAAATAGATTAAGATTCAACAGTAAGACCCTTAGAAGTAATAGTGTATTGAAATTTTTTATTATCAAAGGGAGAAATTACTTGACATGAATATTGATTACTATTTTTTGAAAGTTTAATCTTAGTATGTATATACATACTGATTGATTCATCTAAGTTTTCCTTTTCATCTTTGTCAATAGTTCTAACAATGTTAGTCACAACTATAGGAATTTTAGCATTAATGGCAATGCTTGATAAATCATGCATGTATTTCATAAAAGAAATATGTTTTTCAAGAGACTGCTCTTTTTTTGAATATTCAAATGAGAAAAGATCTGTTACACTATCAACTATTATCAAAGAATAATCCTTGAATGAAGTTTTTGATAAATACTGGATTTGCTGTGCAGTATTGGTAACACGACTTACTTTGATTCTATCAAGTAATGATAGGTTAATTTTTTGTAATCGCATCATTTCAACAAGTCTTTCAGGTCTAAAATTGCCAGTTGTATCTTGGAACAGAATATCCTTTCCATTATGTAAAGCATTAAGACATATTTGAAACACTAATTGTGTTTTTCCAGTCGCGCTTTGACCAGAAATACTGGTAACTAATCCTTCTTTAATTCCGCCACTAAGCGATTGATCTAGTTCTTTTAATCCTGTTTCGATCATGTCTTTATTTACACTAAAAAACTAAAGAGATTTTCCTAAATAATTCAATAGGCAAGGCTTTAATTATAGTAACCAAAGAAAATTGCATTAAGTGTATAACAAGTGTCACAAACAATAGCAAAAAGACCATTAACAACATTACAAAAAAATACGAAAAAAAGCGTTATTGTTAGATTAAAAAATGATGTCGAATATAAGGGCAAGATGGAGAATGTTGATTCCTACATGAATTTGATTATGACTGATGCTGAGGAGTTAAATGGTGGAAAGACTGTCGAAAAATTTGGTAGAGTGATTTTACGTGGAAATAACGTATTATTCATAAAACTAGAAAACGAACTTTAAACTGTAATTACAGATGTCAAAAAACTATATTTTTACATCAGAGTCAGTAACTGAAGGTCATCCAGACAAGGTATCTGATCATATTTCTGATGCAATACTAGACGAATTTCTTAGGCAGGATCCAGATTCAAGAGTAGCTGTTGAGACACTTGTAACAACT
>CAYQPZ010000107.1:0-1757 GCA_964419505.1 uncultured Candidatus Nitrosopelagicus sp.
AATTACTTCGTGAATCTGGCATGGATATCACCAAACCAAAATTCTGGCAGGATGGTTTTGATTATATCCAAGATCAGGTTAGTGAGTTATCTAAATTAAATTAATTTACAAATAAAACAGAAATACTGAATTCGAATGATAAGTAAGATTAATAGATTAAATATTGAATGAGCAAAATATGTCTAAATTTTTGATAATTCTGTTACTGTTAGCTGGATCTTCCCTTTTTGCGGTAGAGGCATTTGCATTGGAGGTTGAAATACAGAAGGAGTCAGATAGAATTATTGAATCAAGGGGTTGGCTAACGCCTGAAATACATTCTTTTCAGGAACAATTCCAAATAATAATTGATGAAGTAAACTCCAAAACTAGAATATCCATCGGTATGCTGAGTACGCACCCAAATGACATTAGATTCCCTGATGAAATTGAAGCTTTGAGTTCTAATCCAAGGATATTTTCTCTTACATTTACCAATAAATTCGCTTGTTCCCCAAATCACACTGACCGTGGATGTGCAATTATTGAAATTGTGAGAGAAGGATTAGGTGATAATTTAGAAGAAATCAAAAAAAATTCACGTGAAATAGCAGACAAAAGTATTGGTGATACTATTTTTGTTTTTTCAGCTGAATTCGACTCCGTTGAGGTCCAACCTAGACAAAGTTTTGATGGTAATGAAAAGGTAATAGTTTCTAAAGTGCTGTATACAACGAACAAACAAACAACAAATAATTTGTTTCTTGCGTTGAGTAGTATGCTTATCAGCAGTGACATTAGAGAGTCTGGAGGATTTTATGATCATGCAAAAAAACTTTCAGAACATCATTTTTCTGAATTCACTGTTTCGTTTGTACCACTAGAGGATAAGACGTTACGCTCAATGCAAATTTCATTAACTTGTTCAGATCAACATCCCGAATTGCCAAATTGCCCAGAAAATTTTGATGCATTGCTTAGAAATGGCGAAATAAATCCACTAGAGATTATTGGAATTGAAAATATCGATAGGTCTAAAATATTTGAAGATAAATTTTTGCCACTAAATTCAATCGTACAAGTACTGATATTTTCTGATCATGATATACAAGTTAAGAATGTTAATTCTAGTATAATAGAAAAACTGGAACATCTTGGTAATATACAAGAAAATGGCTGGTTTTTTATATCAAAGTCAGGTAATAAAATTGATGGCAGATATATTTTTGCTACAGAGTCATCAGCCGATAAAAATGATTTAACGTTTTCGATTGGTGATAACACTGGAGATGATACTGAGATAAAAAATAGTGAAGATGGTGGGGGCTGCCTCATAGCAACAGCTACGTTTGGCACTGAATTATCTCCACAAGTTCAGCTTCTAAGAGAGATTCGTGACAACACAATACTTCAAACTGAATCAGGAACAGCATTCATGACAGTTTTCAATCAATTCTATTATTCGTTTAGCCCTGCAATAGCTGACTACGAACGGGAAAACCCAGCATTCAAGGAAACCGTAAAGATAGTATTGACTCCTCTATTAGCATCCCTAGCATTATTACAACATGTTGACATTGATTCCGAATCTGAGATGCTTGGATATGGTATTGGTGTCATATTGCTAAACATTGGAATGTATTTTATTGCCCCGGCAGTTCTGATAACGAAAATTCGAAAGAAAATTAGTTAAAGTATTAAAACTGCGGCAGCAAAAACAGTGGTCCATTTCCCATTTTTCCCTTTCGCAGATTGTGTGATGTTCTTTGTTTTGTATA
>CAYQPZ010000108.1:0-1744 GCA_964419505.1 uncultured Candidatus Nitrosopelagicus sp.
TTGCTTTGTGGTCTCAAGATTAATTTCAAGTGTGTCTAAATTTCTATTATTAATTCCGATAATATCTGCATTAGTCTTTAATGCATTTTCAAATTCTTTTGCTGTATGTGTTTCTACAAGTACTTTTAGCCCATTTTTATGCCCAAATTCAATTAATTCTTCCATGTCTGGAACTAACTTTTTATCAAAAAGAGATTGTATTAGTAGGAAATAGTCCGCCCCCATTCTTTTTGCAGCTTCGATTTGTATTTTATGGATTGTTATATCTTTCATTAACATTGGAACTTTTACAGCGTTTCTAACCTTCATAAAAATTTCAGGTGAACCATCAAACAAAAATGGCTGAGTTAATACTGATAATGCACATGCACCTCCATTAACCATTTTCATTGCGATGTCTACTGGCTGAGATATTTTTTTGATATTTCCTAACGTAGGGGATGAGAATTTTATTTCTGTAATTAATGCTGCATGTTCTGATTTGATTATGTTTTCTTCTAAATCTATTCCTGAATTTGGTAGGGATTTACAAATCTCATAAACATCATTATCGATTGCTTTTCTAGAATTGTTAACGAGTTTTTCTAAAATATTTTCCATTTCAATTAATCTCCTCTAATTTATCTAACCCATTGTTTACTTTTGCAAACTGTTTTAATTTTTTAAATGTATTTCCACTGTTTATTGTTTCTCGAGCTAGTTCCACACCATCATCAAATCTGTCACATATTCCACCTACCAACATTCCACCTGCGGCATTAAGTACTGTGACCTCCTTCATTGTTTTGTTTGATGTGTTATTCAATACATTAACAAATGCATCTATTGCTTCTTGTTTTGTTGAAACTTGGATATCAGATAAACTGCCATTTATAATGTTATGATCCTCTGGATTAATTACAAACTCAGTAATCTCATTATTTTTCAGCATGCATACTTTGTTCTTTGATGTTGCTGATAGTTCATCCATACCATCTTCTGATCTTACAGCAAGAATTGTTTCTGAGTTATTCTTTTGCATAATTTTTACGATTCTTTTAACATAGTCATCTGAGAACACACCTATCAATTGATGCTTTACGTTTGCTGGATTACTTAACGGTCCTAAAATATTGAATGCTGTTCTTTTACCTAGTATCTTTCTAGCATTAGCAACATTTTTCATCGCAGGATGAAATGTGGGCGCAAACATGAATCCAATACCAATATTTTCAATCATATTGACAATTTTTGATGGTTCTGAGCCTAAATCAAAGCCAAAATACTCAAAAATATCAGCGCTTCCTGATACACCTGAGATAGAACGATTTCCATGCTTTGCAATATATCCACCAGCTGCGGCTACAACAAATGATGCAGCAGTTGAAATGTTGAATGTTTTTAGATTATCCCCTCCTGTACCACACATATCAATAATTTTATTTTTACAATTTGGTGCTATGTTAACTGAAAACTGATTCATTTTATCAAGCATTGCCAAAAGCTCATCATCTGTTTCACCTTTCAAAGTTAAGTTTTGTAAAAATTTTGCAACTATCTCGTCTGTGTGTTCTCCTTTAAGAATCTCATTCATAGCAATTGTCATTTGATCAAAAGATAGATTTTGGTTGTTTTCTAGTGATACTATTAATTCATCAATCATTTTTAACCCTCTCAATGAAGTTCTTTAGGATTTTTTTACCTTCATCTGTCATAATAGATTCTGGATGGAATTGTACACCTTCAATAAAAAATTCCTTGTGGC
>CAYQPZ010000109.1:0-1736 GCA_964419505.1 uncultured Candidatus Nitrosopelagicus sp.
TTGGAAGTTATATCCTCTCATAATTCAAAAAGTGTAAAAATCAAGATGACCAAATTATTCATTCCTAGAAGACCTAATCGTTCAGCCCATACTGATGATGAAGAGGAGGAGAATTAAGTATGGATAAACCAACCGCAATTTGTAACCACGGAATACTTCATAGAAAAACAGACCAGAATTATCAGTGTCTTTTTTGCAAGGATGAGTTTGAAGTGAACATTGGATTACCTGTATTGAATCAAGAAGGTGAGATGATAACATAATGATCAATCATAACGAGGAAGAATAAACTCATCATGGTGAGCGAGTATTATAAGCAATTATTCAGTCATACAAAAAGTATAAAATGACCAAATTAGACGCAAATGGATTTTTAGAGAGTCTTGGATGTGCGCATGTCTTGTATTTCCATGACGATAGTAAAATAACGAAAGATACAGAGTTTGGTTTTATAAAAAAAGGGGTAGAAAAACAAGAGCACTGCTTTTACACCACCCAGGATCCTGAAGCTGTACTGAACCAGATGAAAGAATTTGGTATTGATACTGAAGCAAGCAGCAAATTTTTGCACCTGGTAAAAATTCCAGAAAAGTTTGAGGATTACTCCAAAATGATTCTTGCGAAGGTCGACGAATTACCGCACTCTTCTCAAATAAGAGTGATATCAACCCATTATTTTGACTTTAATTCAGAGAAAAGAACAGACCGAATGGCAGAAATTGAGCAGTGTGTAGAGGATGATTTCCATAAACTTAAGGGAAACTTTGTTTGCTCCTTTGCGGTACAGAAGATTACTAATGAGATTCGCGGCAGGTTTCTAAACAAACTACTTGACTCTCATAGGGCAATAGTAATTCAAACGGAAAAAGGCGGAACAGAAGTTTTTACGCTTCCCTAGAATTTTTTATCCATCTCATTTATGAGCTCATTTATTCTAGAATAATCCTTATGAAACTCCATTCCCTTCTCAGTAATTGTAATTGATTTTTCCTTTTCTATCATTTCTCTCCTCTCCATTTCTTCCAGATATTTTGTTAGTTTATCATAAGATGTGTTACACTTGACTTGGATTCTGGTCGGAGATACTAATTCATTGTTCTGAGTGTCATCTATTATAGCGGTAATAACATCAAAGAAAATTTGAGTTTTAGTCCTTCTTTCTTTAACCTTATTTTTCTTCACGCTAATCATATTTCCTCCTAGTAGGGAACTTTTGATTCGAGAAAACACCAATAGCAAAAAATCCAACCATTACTGTAAGTAAAACATCCACAACAACTGCTTCTTGGTGTTCCATACGCTCAGCTGCTAAATCCTCTACGAGAAGATAGATGGAAAGAAGTGTGAATGTTCCAAATGCAAGCGATGTAAAAATCATATTTGTATTTCTTGTTGAGAAGTATGCAATGATGCTAAGTATTACAAGGAACGCGCCAAAAGTAATTGCTGCAATATGAAGAGTTTCATGCGCTAGTAGTTGCCAACAACCTTCCGTCTCTGTGGACATATGCCCATGTTCGTCTGCCGTGGAAATATTGGAACATGCAACCTCTTCAAAGAAAAATGGACCAAGTGCTGATATGGTGGTTATAACAGCAATAATTGTAAGAAGATATACTCTATTTTGTAGAAATCCTGGTACGTACATTTAGAGGTTACAAACTGTCTTCAATAAAAATACAAATGGTACAATGGTCAAAGTGAACTATTGTACTGCGCCCAAATTTTCTTTTAGG
>CAYQPZ010000110.1:0-1569 GCA_964419505.1 uncultured Candidatus Nitrosopelagicus sp.
TACTGTTCGGCGGAGTCTTAGTTGGAATGTCATTACCACTATTCAACATGGTCAACTTGATCACAGTGGCTGACCCGCTAGAGACTGCATTCAAGTATCCAAGACCGACGTTACCACCATACATGACACCGATAGAGCCGCAGGTAGGTAAATTCTACAACAGCCCAGTTGCACTTGGTGCAGGTGCTGGAGCAGTACTATCAGTGACGTTCACAGCCTTGGGTTGTAAACTCACAACGTGGACATACAGATGGATGGCCGCTTGGTCAAAGTGGGATTAAACAAACCCATTTCCTCTTTTCATTTTATTGATTAAACCTAGGTTTTACCTTGGATTTTCCTCAGAAACGAAATTTCTATTTAACCTATTTGCCGATGATCAACTAATTCTTCACCGTTAGTGATCATAGATTCACTCTTGATTAGAAAACATCACTGTGCAAGTATTGAGCCTTGGCACAAGAGTATTCACAGATTGCAATATCGGAACCAAAACCATTTGTAAAATGGGCTGGAGGAAAGAGACAATTAATGTCAGAATTGGAGAAAAACTTTCCAACTAAATTTGGTACATATCTAGAACCATTTCTTGGTGGTGGAGCTGTGATGTTTGATCTATTAACAAAAATACCTAATCTGAAATGTAATGTATCAGATTTGAATTCTGATTTAGTTTTGTCATATGTCACAATTAGAGATCGATTAGAGAAATTAATTGAATCACTTGAGAATCATTCAAAAAACTATCATAGAGATTCAACAGGGTATTATTATGAGGTAAGAAGTCAAGAGCCAAAAAACCAAATTGAGAAAGTATCTAGATTATTGTTTTTGAATAAGACCTGTTTTAATGGATTATACCGAGTAAATAGTAAGGGAAAATTCAACGTACCACTGGGAAGGTATACAAATCCAAATATTGTGAATAAGGAAAATCTGCAAGCAACAAGTAAGGCTCTTCAGTCAGAAAAAATCAAGATTTCATGCAGGGATTTTGGTTCTATCATTAAAGATGTAAAAAGAGGAGATTTTGTGTATTTTGATCCTCCATATCAACCAGTGAGTGATACTGCAAATTTTACAAGTTATACTCATCGAGATTTCACCGAAGATGACCTTGAGAGATTGGCTGATCTAGCCAATCAGCTAAACTCCAAAGGCTGCAATGTGATACTTTCAAACTCAAACTCGAAAACTGTGAAAAAATTATTTTCGTCTGGATGGAAGATAAAAGAGATCAGAGCAAATAGGGCAATTAATTCAAATTCTCAAAAAAGAACAGGACATAAAGAAATCATCATAAAAAATTATTAAAGCTCCGAGTGGGATCTGAACCCACGACCTTTACATTACCAATGTAACGCTCTACCAGACTGAGCTATCGGAGCATGAAATTTGCATATATAGAATGCTTATAATTCTTGACTGGATCTTATCCAAACACCAAACGTTAAATTTCTCACAAATTGTTGTTTTAGCAGTGGAGGGGTAGTCAAGCCTGGCCAAAGAAAGCATTATGCTTTTGGACACGCGGGACTTAAGATCATAAAAATGGGTGATCCCGTCTCT
>CAYQPZ010000111.1:0-1550 GCA_964419505.1 uncultured Candidatus Nitrosopelagicus sp.
TCTTTTTGCACAATCAAATTCTCTACCAGAGGTACACATTTCACAAACTCTACACGCAAGATTTGAATGAGATACAACTCTATCACCGACTTTAATATTTTGAACATCTTCTCCAACTTCAACAACTTCTCCTGCTGCATCTGAACCAGATACATGAGGTAATGGTATTGCAATTGGTTCTCCTCTCATTCCCCAAATATCATTATAGTTGAGTGCTGCTGCTTTTAGTTTTAACACAACCTCATTTGCTTTGGGTTTTGGATCGTCGATGTCTTTTACTTTAAGAATTTTAGCATAATTATCATCAGGTGCATATTCATCGTATACAACTGCTTTCATGAAGATTGACCCTTTTTACCCCTAATTATATTTTCTTGAGATCATACTCTATTAATTTTAAATTCACGTTTTGGTTGTTGTGCAGATAATAAAATTTGCTTGAGTTGTTCATCTGTGATTTGCCCTTGTGCTTTTCCCTGTGCAGATAATCCAATTAGATAATTTTCAACCAGATTTGCAAGTTCTGGTTTTACCATTCTTACATTATTAAGACGTAGTCTAGCTTCGGATGAAAGAATTTGTTTTAACATCATTTCTTTTTGCGCATTAATTTGTTCTTCTGTAGGCTGTCCTGGCTGTTCATCATTAGGAGTACTCATCGTAATCACTAAGAGTAAATTTTGAGTTTTGGCGTAGTTTTGATCAATTCATGAAGAATCTCAGTAGAAAGTTTATCTAGTTTTTGCATACCTTGACGTGTAAGAATACTACCTTTCTTCTCAACTTTCTCAAGATATCCTAGTTTCTCAAGACCATGAATTGCATTTCTAATAATTGCACCACTTGCGTCTTTATGATGTCGAGCACCATAGTACATGTTTCTTTTTCCGTCACCATACATTGTTCTAAGATCATTTACAGAAAGAGGACCATGAAGATAGATCTTTCGTAATATTGAAGCACATCTTGTATACCACCAATCAGGTTTCTGTGGAGGTTTATCTGCATGTGCACCTGTTTTTACAAACACTGTCCAAGTAGGAACATCAATTCCTTCACTTTTTAGTACATCAGTTAATCTTGAGATCAACTCATCTGCTGGTACATCATAGACTTTTGCCATCTGTTGAAAAACTTGATAGTCGTTTTATAAATCATTGATCTATTAGTTTCCTGTAGGTATGATTACAGAACCCACAAGTGATGCGTATAGATCTTACATTGCTTCTCCCAATCCTCACTGTTGAAGATATAGATGGTACAATGAATTTTTTGCATTTTTTACAGAAACTTGTTCGAATCTGCCAAGGCATCTTAATTTTGAATCGCATGGAAATTTTTCTTGCAATTTGTGCTTGTCTTTCTGCTAGTTTAGGATTATTACGAGCGTTTGAAACTGCATTGTCAAACAAGATCAGAATACGTTGTGCTGCTATTTCTTTTTTTGAGTTTTTCATGATTATCTATAATAAAAGGCATAAAAAATTATTATTAAATGCAGTCAGCGGGATTCGAACCCGCGTCACAGGGTTGGAAACCCCGAATACTAA
>CAYQPZ010000112.1:0-1458 GCA_964419505.1 uncultured Candidatus Nitrosopelagicus sp.
TTTGTAATTCTATGTGTAGCTAGATGAATTAAGAAACTTGTATCAGAAATTACTTCAACCAACTATTCCAGCACCAATCAATCTCCATCTGTCAGAGATTCTTCTGCTAATCGCTACATTTCCACCATCAAATAGGCATACAGGTCTTCTAAGAGACATTTCGATATCTTCAGAATTAGCCTTTGTCACTTTTCCAAGAATTGGTGCAGTTCCAATATTAATTCGTAGACTCTCACCAGTTTTTATCGGTAAAATCTTTTCATCTTTACCAGAACCAACTGCAGAATCAAACAGATTAACTTTCAATTTTGCAGTATCAGAATTTTCTGGTAGAGAATCAGGTTTGCCAATTACTGATCCCAAAAATGAATCACCTCTTGTTAGAGATGGATCAAGTTTTGTACCAATTGCAACCAACCCACCAGGTTTTACTGAATCAACTATACCTGCACCTGTCCCTAATGAAACAATTTCTGTGAGTGTTGGCTCATAGTTTTTTCTCTTTTCATTTACTATTCCTGGTTTGATTTCAATCTCATCGCCGATTTTGAATTGTCCCTGTGTTAGACTGCCACCTATAACACCACCTTTCATATCAGAAATGGTTGTTCCAGGCTTGTTAACATCGAACGAACGTAAAACATGCATTACTGAATTTGAAGATTCATCTCTTTCAGGTGTCTTTATGGTTTCTTCAATTGAAAAAATTAATGCGTCTAGGTTTAGATTTGATTGTGCAGAGATTGGTATGACTGGTGATTTGGCTGCTTTCGAACCTTTGATGAATTTTGTAATATCAGAATAATTTGATAGTGCATCTTTGTATGAAATAAGATCTACTTTATTCTGTACAACAACTATCTGAGTTATTCCAAGTGTTTCCAGTGCTAATAGGTGTTCTTTACTTTGAGCTTGTGGAACTTTTTCATTTGCCGCAACAAGTAAAATTGCTCCATCCATTAATGCAGAGCCAGATAACATATTCGCCATTAGACTTTCATGCCCTGGGCTATCCACAAAACTAACTACTCTACTTAATTCACCACCTTGTTTACAATTAGGACATTTTGGGGATGTGGAATAATTTGCTGGTGGTTCACAGTCTGGACACTTGTAAAATGCTGCATCAGAATACCCAACACGTATTGTGATTCCTCTCTTTAGTTCTTGGCTATGAACACTTGTCCATTTTCCTGTTAGTGCTTGAATTAATGTGGTCTTTCCATGATCCACATGACCTGCGGTACCAATATTCACACAAGGTTGATGACCATATTTTTTAACATACCAATCAGGAAGAGAATCTTTCCAATGCATTTACTAGATTTGAAATTTGTGCTATGTTAAGGTATGCCTTTTTTAGAATTATGTTTTAATCTTTTTTGACTTCTTCTTTTGGTGCTTTAGCTTCTTTTGGTGCTTTAGCTTCTTTTGGTGCTTTAGCTTCTTTTGGTGCTT
>CAYQPZ010000113.1:0-1377 GCA_964419505.1 uncultured Candidatus Nitrosopelagicus sp.
ATTCCACATTGTATTGCTAATGTGTTAAGTGGATATGGATATTGTATGATTTTTGAAAACACATCAACAATTTTCTTGTTTGCGGCAAAGTATCCAAGTCGTAAACCAGCAAGTCCAAATGCTTTAGAGAGTGTACGTACAACGATTAGATTGTCATATTGTTTGACAAGACTAACTATTGATGAATCTGCAAATTCAACATATGCCTCATCAATAATGATTGGACCCTTGAAAGACTGAATCAATTTTTTCAAATCATTTCTTGTGAATTGAAATCCTGTTGGATTATTTGGTGAGTCCAAGTAAATCATGTCTGCAGATTTGGATTTCTTTATGAAATCATCTATGTTCAGTTGCATATTTTCAGAAAATGGAATCTTTATTGTTGGAATTGAATAAAGCTTGCATCGTTCTTCAAAGAATCCAAAAGTTGGATTAGATGTTAAGATTTTTGTTTTTTTGGAACACAAGTTCACTAACATTAAATCAAGAATTTGATCTGAACCATTTCCAATTCCAATCATATTAGCAGGAACCTTGAGGTACTTTGATAATGCCGAAACAAGGTTATCAGTATCACCTAAGGGATATTGCCTGACATCACAACGTTTCTGTGCTTCACGAATTAATTCTGTTTGAAATTCCTTTTTTATTGCAAAGTTTTCATTTGAGTCAAGCTTGATTGCATCTGAAGCTTTTTCCGGTTTTTGATATCCCTTTAGTTTTGACAGTTCACTTAATCTTTTTTCAAATGTACGATTCATTCTAGTCTCCTCTCTACTGCCTTGTAGTGATTTGGCAATCCTTCTGCATCAGTCAGTGTATTTAGTTTGTCTGAGATTTTACTTAGTGTTGATTTTTTAGTCTCAACTACAGTCTGCAATTTCAGAAAGTCTAATACTGACAATCCACCCCTTGTTCTTCCAAATCCACTCGTTGGAAGTATGTGATTTGTTCCTAGTAGATAGTCACTTGCGGATGATGGCGTATTATCTCCAACCAAGACTAAGCCTGGACCAGTGATACTTTTTGATAGTGTTTTGGCATTTTTCACCATCAATTCCATGTGTTCTGGTGCAATCTTGTTTGCCAGTTCAATCACTTCTTTTTGACTTTTACATATTGCAATGAATCCATTTTTTGAAATACTTTGTTTTACGATTGTTCTTCTTTCTATGTCTGGAATTAATTTTTCAAGTGATTTTTGAATTTGTTTTGCCACAGCTTTTGATGTTGTAATGACAAAACACATTGTATCGTTGCTGTGCTCTGCTTGTGAAATCAAATCTAATGCAACTAATTCAGGATCTGCAGTTGAATCCGCTATAATTCCAAGCTCTGTTGGTCCTGCAATCATATCAATAGAAGTTTGTTCAC
>CAYQPZ010000114.1:0-1321 GCA_964419505.1 uncultured Candidatus Nitrosopelagicus sp.
GACTTATTGAGTCGCCTTCAGAAGGGACCTCTTCTGATTGGTCGAGTAGCAGGTTCATGTGTTGATCAAAACCTAAGAGATTGCCTCTTATTGTTTTGTTACCTTTCAACTTGATCAGTACCATTTTGTTGATACTTTCATCGAGTACTTTTACTGCCATATCTACGGACATTTATTTCACTTATTGGATCCCCTACTCGGGAGTATATTAAACGTTGACTGGTAAAATTTTCAACTTTGTTCAGTAAGTCAAGATTGACACTCTTTTGCTAAATTACGAACAATCTCAGCAAGGAACTTTTGCCCATCCTTCTTTGTTGCGCCTGTTGGATCACCCCAGACGCCATTCTTTGCAACTTTAGGAAATCCACCAGCTTTTGTAGAAAGTTTGTTAATTTGCTTCTTTTCACTTTCAGTTAATCCCTTTGTAATAAGACCTTTTTTTGCGTTTTTCATCTTTACTTTGTTTGAAATAGCTAACATTATTGACGTCTCTACAAATCCTGCATGATCGAATTCATGATTCAAAAAATGCCAATATGAGAATATAGAGATGTTCGTTGGAGAAACATCAAGTTGGTCTAAAACTTGTAAATTACCATGATGGCCATTTAGTATGATAATTTTGTTGATATGATTTTTACTAAGCGAGATTATGATATCATAAAGCATTTGCCTGAGATTATTTTCTTTTAGACTCAAATTAAAAAGAGGTTCATGCTCCCATGAGATTCCATAACTAATAGTTGGTAAAACGATGAAACCACATTTTTTTGCTAAACGTGAGGCTATTTCTGTGACAATATCAGAATCAGTTGATATTGGTAGATGGGCTCCATGCTGTTCAATTGAGCCTACAGGAATGATTATTGTGGGCTTTTTTGACTTAATTAATTTTCTAAATTCAGGATCATACAGCTCGTCAACGTTCATTACTTTCACTTTGATTTAGTGTGAACTTTTCTCCAGCGAACATCTAATTTGTTTGCTAGATGCATTTTAGCAGCTCTTAGTAATGTATCTGCTTCTAGTTTTTGACCCGAGCGTTTTATTGATTCTAATGTATGATCAGGTGAAACTTTGAAAGAATCTTGAAATATTATTGGTCCTTGATCAAGATTCTCAGTGACATAATGTGATGTGACACCAATAATTTTAGTTCCTCTTTCATATGCTTGTTCATATGCAAGTGCTCCAGGAAATGCTGGCAATAAAGAAGGATGAATATTGATAATACGATTTGGGAATCGCCAGACAAAGTTTGGCGATAATATTCTCATGTATCTTGCAAGAACAATCAGATCTATATCGTATTTTTTAC
>CAYQPZ010000115.1:0-1294 GCA_964419505.1 uncultured Candidatus Nitrosopelagicus sp.
ACATACAAGAAATTTCTATACTCCACATTTTCTGAAGAGCAGGCCAAAGTGTCTGGAATCCCTGTGGATAAGCTGAACTATCTTCTAATTGCCATGTCTGGCGTTACCGTTGTCATATCGATGCAGTTAGTTGGAGTACTATTGGTTTCTGCACTTTTTGTAATTCCCAACGTTTCAGCCATGCTTTATGCGCGTTCCTTCAAGCAGACAATGATGCTCTCAATGTGTTTTGCTGTATCTGCTACGGTTCTAGGCATATTGATGTCATACCAGTTTGATATTGCACAATCTGGATGCATCGTAGTTGTTGCCGCTGCAATATTTGTTGCTTCTCTAATAATCAAGTCCGCTGGAATGATTAAAACATCTGGAATATCACCTAGAACAGTATGATCAAAACTCCATGTCCGATATGTCACGTTGACATGAAAGACCATGACAAACAAAAGGTAGAGAAATGTTTATGGCGTTTTGCCAGAGAGGCAAGAAACCCAGTTGTATATGCTTCTAGAGAGAAGTTAATCTGTCCTGTCTGTGAAAAAGAGATGCTTGATCATAATTCTAGAGAGGCACACACATGCGTAGATCAGTTTATCAAAGATGTTGAAGAATTGGATATAATATAGATTCTAGTTAGGATGAAACCTGTTTTATTTTATCAATTGCCTGTGCAATAATTGTCGAGTCCTGTTTTGCTTTAGGAATATCACCCAATAGTTTTTGAAAATATTCATGTCCCGTGGTTTCGGCCTTTTCTATGTCTGATTGATAGCATTCCAGTGCTTTTTGCATCAATGGTACGTCGTCAGCAAGTGAATCAACAGATATGGAATTAGAAAGCGCATCCTGAATTTTTGACACGGTTACATCAATCTGTGGCACTATTTTTACTGCCTGCTGTTGTAGAACAGGAGCAAACATTGCGGCTGCCTCTTTGAGTTCTGGGCTGCTTCCTATGGTTTGAAGTCTTTTTTTGTAGTGCGCAAATGATTTGAGAACAATCTCATATCCGCCCTCATCTTTTAGAAATATACCACCAAGCCAAACTTTGTCTGCCATTCCTACTGATTTTGATTTATACTATTATTATAATTTCCATATCAGAGTATACCATGCTAAAACCAATATCGCTAATTCTTGTCTCATTGATTGGAATTGCAGTTGTTGTAGTGGCAGTCCAAAATCCACCAGAGGATGACTATGTCCAGTATAGATTTTCTGGCACAATTACAAAAATAACAGATGGTGACACTCTTAACTTTAGAATTATGAATGGTCCAAACATTACAATCAG
>CAYQPZ010000116.1:0-1136 GCA_964419505.1 uncultured Candidatus Nitrosopelagicus sp.
AGGTGTATACCACCTACAAAAACCTCTGTAAGGATGTAGGACAGCGAGAACTCACACAGAGAAGAACCACCCAAATGTTGAGTGAGATTGAGATGTCCGGAATTATAACAGGCAGAATCGTTCATCAAGGAACCCATGGAAACACCAAAAAATACAAAATTACAATCACACCTGAAACCATCAAAAATACCTTCAAAAATGAGCTAATTCTTCAAGACATTCTCTAAAACCTCAAATTAAAAGCTAGATTATATACACTCCAATTACATCTTCATCAATTGGATTTATTCAAAAAAAAATCTAAAACTACAACAAGTTTAGTGTGTAAAATATGTGATATGAAATTTTCTGATCCTGAAAGAACAGTGAGACATATGGTTAAAGCACATTCAAAACCACAAAAAAAGAAAAGGATGGGCACTGGCAAATATGGTTAAAACACCATAAAACCTCAAATTAGCACTACATTCACAGCCAACATGACATTTAAGAGAATTATAATTTTCTTCATTTTCACAGGTATTTTTGCTGGTGTCTATGGTGTAGGATCTCAAAGTGATGTAACGGAAGAAGAAACTGAAGAGATGTTAAACTACTTTGAAGAAGTAATCGCGGAAATTGATGCCTTTGGTATATTTTCTCATAATGCGGTAATTGCGCTACCCATGTTTATTCCAGGATTTGGTGCAGTCTGGGGTCTGTTTTCAGCATATTCTACAGGATTTGCATTTGCGGCAATTTCGGCAGGAACCCCAGAACTAGGCTCAATCAATCCTCTGGCAGTTCTATTAACACCATTTGGTTTGATGGAGTTGGCAGCCTACTCCATTGCCATGTCGAGGAGTGTTTTATTTATTGAAAAAATCATAAAGAAAATCCCAATCTTCAGTGAAAAAAAGACAATATTGATAGAAATTGGTATTGTTACGGGATTGTTGTTAATCGGTGGTATAGTGGAAATGTATATGATAGAAATGGCACAAGGCCTAGAAAACATATCATAAAATAGTCATAAAATAGAGTTTTTTCATGTCAAGTATGAAATGTGTTTCATGTGGAATTGGATTTTTCTCCCCAGATGGAAAAGACAAATGTTCCAAATGTAGATCATCTGAACCTCACAGCTCTGAGGGTCA
>CAYQPZ010000117.1:0-1075 GCA_964419505.1 uncultured Candidatus Nitrosopelagicus sp.
TGTGCTTCACTTCCAATTATATCATAAAATGCAATGTCTGAATCGTCTGATATTGATGATACATAGCTCAGTGTGATATCATCAAGTTTTTTCCCAAGTCTTGAACGATACATCAGATAGAATTCAAAATCGCTATATATAGCATCGTCGGATTAAGCTCAATGGCACAAGATGTAAAACATCTACGAGTAAAGATATTTGATGAATTATCGAAGATTGTAGATCCAGAAATTAACACAACAATTACAGAATTGGAACTAGTTGATGAAGTGGATATCGTGGATGAGTCTGTGAAGGTAGATTTACATCTTACAAGTCCATTTTGCCCAGCGGTATTTGGTTTTAAGATTTGCCAAGATATACATGACAACCTCTTAAGTATAGATGGCATCGATGATGTCAAGGTAAATGTCTCAAATCATTTTATGGCTGAGCAGATTAACAATCAAGTAAATAATAGCCCAAATCCTCACAAAAAAGACTAATCTCTTATTCCTAATAGATAGCTTCTAAGCATTTGAATTCCCATAGCTGGATCAACTCCCTTTGGGCACACTTGACTGCAGGAACCTGCTGCATGACAACGCCAAATTCCATGTGATTCATCAATTATTCGTAGCCTATTTTTTTTACCCTGATCTCTAGTATCTGCAATATACCGATAAGCCTGAGCCAAAGCCTGTGGACCAACAAAAGTTGTATCCATTGCCATTGTAGGACAAGCTGAATTACATAATCCACATTTTATACAACTAGAAAACTGAATGTATTTTTCAACATCTTCAGGAGTTTGAAGAATTTCCCTAACTCCTGTTCCTGGTGTTATTTCAGAATCTTCACGCACTACATATGGCATGATTTTTTTATGATTATTGATTAATCTGGAAAAATTAACTGCCAGATCCCTAACGATGGGAAAATTATCCATTGGCTCTACAGTAATTACACTAGAACTCAGTTCTGAAATTTTTGTAAAACATGCTAATGCAGGTTTTCCATTAATCTTCATTCCACATGAACCACAAGATGCTTGTCTACAGGAATATCGTATACCTATTGAATGATCAAGATGTGA
>CAYQPZ010000118.1:0-1061 GCA_964419505.1 uncultured Candidatus Nitrosopelagicus sp.
AATAAAGATGGTGATATGAGAGCGATGTATGAACCAATACATGGATCAGCACCTGACATTGCAGGAAAAGGAATGGCCAATCCAATAGCAACAATTTTAAGTTTTGCTATGGCCTTAAGATATTCTTTGGATTTAGATAAAGAGGCCATTGCTTTAGAGCAAGCAGTTCAAAATGTTTTAGATGAAGGGCTTAGAACTAAAGATATTTTATCTAAAGGAATGAAGGAAGTATCTACTTCTGAAATGGGCGATGCTGTAATTTCAAAATTGCAATAATTAATCAATTATTCTAAGCTTATAAAATGCCAATTTATACTGCCCCAGTAGAAGATATGATGTTTCTTTTCGATAAGTTGAGAAATAATAAAAATTATAATGAAATTGAAAAATATAAAGAAGTTAATTCTGAATTAGTTAAAAACATATTAGATGAAGCTGCCAAAATTAATCAAAATATAATTTTACCTTTGGCAAAATCTGGGGATGAAAATCCTCCTATTTTAGAAAATGGAGTAGTAAGAACTTCCCCTGGATATAAAGAAGCTTATAAAAAATTTATTGAAGATGGATGGATTTCTTTGTCTTGTGATCCAAAATATGGAGGGCAGGGAATGCCTAAAACTGTAAGTACTTTTTTTGATGAAATGTTATCATCAGCATCACTTGCATTTAAACTTTATAGTGAGTTAACTATAGGAGCGTATAATTGTATATTGCGTCATGCAAGCGATGAGATAAAAGATATTTATCTTCCAAAGATGGTTGAGGGAAAGTGGAGTGGCACAATGTGCCTTACAGAACCAGTATGTGGTACTGACCTAGGTCTTTTAAAAACAAAGGCGGAAGAGCAACCTGATGGTACTTACAAAATTAGTGGACAAAAAATATTTATTACTTCAGGGGATCATGATCTTACTGAAAATATTATACATCTAGTGCTAGCAAGAGCAACTGACTCTCCTAAAGGAACAAAAGGTATAAGTCTTTTTCTTGTTCCAAAATTTATTGTTAAGGAAGATGGAAATGTAGGTTCAAGAAATGGTGTATCGACTGGATCTATA
>CAYQPZ010000119.1:0-1029 GCA_964419505.1 uncultured Candidatus Nitrosopelagicus sp.
TTAAAATTAACAATTTTGTTACGACACTCTCCTATGTGATATAATAGATGTTCCGTTTCTGTAACATGCGTAATTGCTAAAAATCTGTTAGAAAAATCTGGCAGTCTTATTAAATAGCCCGGCCTATCTCCGTATTTACCACCACTATTACGTAGATCAAACACACTCCAATCTTCTCTTGGGCCTAAGCTTACGAGTGGAGAACCATAATGAACATCATAATTTGCTAAACCAACGAGTAACACTTCCTCAGTAATATCATTTATTTTAACGTCTGAACGCAGAATATACATTTTTAATTTTTTCAAAACGTAGTCTGCCATATCTTTTTTTAAAACTAAAAGGTAGCTCTCTGTAGTATTTAATATGAGGAAATTTGCAATCACCCTTCCTTTTAGATTGCACCATGATGAAAATTCTGCTTTTACTTCTAATAAGGGATTATATAAATTGGAGGATGCTTTAGATTTGTTTAAATCACCGGTCAATTGATTCTGTAAGAATTCATATCTATCGTTACCAGTAACTTGTAGTATCGCAAAATCTGTAATCGGACACACTAATTCCGAATCTAAAATATTTAATTCATTTGGAGTCATTTCTCCCTCTTTGAGAATTGATAACCAAATCTTTTCATGATTATTCATAATCTGAAATTAAATAATATTTCTTGATGAACGAATTTTTTTAATGATTTCTATTAACGCAGCATCCTCAGGCTTATCTTTTCCGAGTATCCAGTTCAAAATATCAAGATCCTGCTCTTCAAGAAGTTTTGAGAACGCAGATTTATTTTCATTATTTAGTTCATCATACGAATCTTTTATGAAATCCTGCAGGACAATATCCATCTCTTTAATTCCACGCCTACAGCGCCATAAAATTCGTGATTTTTCTTCATGCATTACTAAGTATACTTTTTACTTTAGGTTAGACGTGAAACTAAAAGCTTCTTAATTTCAGCTATTGCTTTCGCAGGATTTAATCCTTTTGGGCAAGTGTTTGTGCAATTCATAATCGTATGGCAAC